>JBAUOM010000741.1:0-5658 GCA_049579765.1 Xanthobacteraceae bacterium | reverse complement strand
GCCTCGCTGCTGCCGCGCTGGCGCGGCGCCGCGCCCATCAACCGCGCGATCATGGCGGGCGATGCCGAGACCGGCGTGATGGTCATGAAGATGGAGGAGGGGCTCGACACCGGTCCGGTCGCCATGGCCGAACGGGTGCCGATCGCACCCGACGCGACCGCGGGCGATCTGCACGACCGGCTCGCGCGCCTCGGCGCTGACCTCATGGTGCGCGCGCTAAGCGCCCTCGAGCGCGGCTCGCTCACGCTCACGCCGCAACCAGAGTCCGGCGCCAGTTATGCACCCAAGATCGACAAGCACGAGACCCGCATCGCCTGGGAGCGGCCGTGGCGCGAGGTGCACGACCATATCCGCGGCTTGTCGCCCGCCCCCGGCGCCTGGTGCGAGCTCGCCGGCGCGCGCATCAAGGTGCTGCGCACTACCAGGGGCGAAGGCAACGGCCAGCCCGGCACCGTGCTCGACGATGCGCTGACGGTGGCGTGCGGGGAAGGCGCGGTGCGCATGCTCGAATTGCAGCGCGCCGGCCGTCAGGCCCTGAAGGCGCACGAGTTCTTGCGCGGCACCACTGTAGCCGCCGGCGCGCGGCTCGGATAATTCCCGCCATGCCTCGCTACAGGCTCACCATCGAATATGACGGCGGACCGTTCGTCGGCTGGCAGATCCAGGACAACGGTCCCTCGGTGCAGGGTGTGCTGGCGGCCGCGGTCGCGGCGTTCTGCGGCGAGGAGGCGAGCGTGCAAGGAGCGGGACGGACCGATGCCGGCGTGCACGCGCTCGCCCAGGTCGGCCATGTCGATCTCGCCAAGGATTGGGACGACGACACCGTGCGAGATGCCTTGAACGCCCATTTGCGCCCCCATCCCGTCGCCATCCTCGCGGCCGAGCGGGTGGCGGACAGCTTCGACGCCCGCTTCTCCGCCGTCCGGCGTCATTATCTCTACCGCATCGTCAATCGGAGAGCCGATCTCGCCTTGCAGCGCGGCCGCGCCTGGCGCATCGCCAAGCCGCTCGACAGCGCGGCCATGCATGCGGCAGCGCAGCGCCTCGTCGGCCGGCACGATTTCACCACCTTCCGCCACGCCGAATGCCAGGCGAAGTCGCCGGTGAAGACGCTCGACCGGCTCGACGTCGAGCGCAGCGCCGACGAGATCGAGGTCGTCGCCTGCGCCCGCTCGTTCCTGCACTCGCAGGTGCGCTCGATGGTCGGCGCGCTCGCGCTCGTGGGCGAAGGCAGGTGGACGGCGGATGACGTTTCCGCCGCGCTCGAAAGGCGGGACCGCAGCGCCTGCGCCCCGGTTGCGCCGCCCGACGGGCTCTATCTGGCGCGGGTGGACTATGCGTGAGCAGGAACGCGTTTGATGGGCTCGGTGTAAGGTGGCAGCGCAATGCAGTCCGCGGGAGCGGAACAAGGGGGTGTATCGTGCGCAAACAATTGTCGTGCGTCCTGGCGGTCGGCCTGTTGGCATGCGCGCTGGCGCCATCGGCGCCGGCGCAGAATTTTCCCGGAGGGCCGGTGCGCATCGTCGTTCCGTTCCCCGCGGGCGGAGCCACCGACGTGCTGGGGCGCGTGCTCGGCGCGCAGCTGCAGAACCTGTGGGGCTCGCCGGTCGTCACCGAATATCGTCCCGGTGCCGCCGGCCTGATCGGCGCGCGCCAGGTGGCAAGCTCCCCGGCGGACGGGCACACCCTGCTGATGGCTTCGACCGGGGCCATTCTGGCGCTGGCGGCCGATCGCAGCGGAAGCGGCGGCTACGACATCGCCCGCGAACTGGCACCGATCTCGCTCGTTGCTGCGCCGCCCTACATCCTGGTGGTCAACCCCGCGCTGCCGGCGAAAACCGCGGCCGAGCTGATCGCGCGGGCCAAGGACAGTCCGGGTCGGATCTCGTTCGGCTCGTCCGGCGTCGGCTCGGCGTCGCATCTCTCCGGCGCGCTGTTCCAGCAGATGGCCGGCATCGACCTGTTGCATGTGCCCTATCGCGGCACCGGACCGGCGGTCACCGACCTTCTCGGCGGCCGCATCAACGTGATGTTCTCGCCGGCGCTGGTGGTCACGCCGCACATCGCCGCCGGCACGCTGCGCGTGATCGGCACCACCGGATCGGCGCGCTCGGCGCTGTTTCCCGATTTTCCGACCGTCGCCGAGACCGGACTTCCCGGCTATTCATCGCTCGGATGGTTCGGCTTGTTCGCCCCGGCCGGCACGCCGCCGGAGATCGTGGGCAAGATCAGCGCCGACACCAAGACGGTGCTGATGCTCCCGGAGGCCAGGCAGCGGCTCGCGGAGCAGGGCGCCGAGCCCGCGCCGAACGCGCCCGATGCCTTCGCCGCGTTCGTGAATTCCGACATCGCCAAATGGCTCGCGCTGGCGCAGAAGACCGGCATCAAGCTCACGCCGTAACAGGGCCGCGCAGCCCTTGGTTCCGCCCGTGCCGGCGCGCTCTTGGGTCAACCGAAATAGCGCTCGAGGATCGCTCGATAGACCGCCGTCAGCGTCGCGAGATCGGCGACGGCGGTGCGCTCGTCGACCTGATGCATGGTCTGCCCGACCAGACCGAATTCGAGCACGGGACAATAGTTCTTGATGAAGCGGGCATCGGAGGTGCCGCCGGTGGTCGAGAGCGTCGGCTCGTTGCCGGTCACGTCCTTGATCGCGCCGGAGACGAGATCGACGAAGGGGCCCGGCTCGGTCACGAACGAGTCCGCATTCGAAGGCTCCCAGTCGATGTGCCAGCGGATCCGCCCCGCCGCCGCCTCAGCGGCGCGCTTCTCAATGAGCATCTTGAGCGAGGTCTGGCTGTGGCAGTCGTTGAAACGGATGTTGAAGCGCGCCCGTGCCTCCTCCGGGATGAGGTTGACCACCGGATTGCCGATGTCGATGGAGGTGAATTCGAGGTTCGAGGCGTTGAATTGCCCGCTGCCGCGGTCGAGCGGCGCCGCCATCAGCGCCCCCATCAGAGCGACCAGCCCGCGCACCGGATTGTCGGCGCGCTCGGGATAGGCGACGTGGCCTTGCTTGCCGGCAATGACCAGCGTGCCGTTGAGCGAGCCGCGGCGGCCGATCTTGATGGTGTCGCCGATCGCCGCCGCGTTGCTCGGCTCGCCCAGGATGCAGTGATCGAAGTGCTCGCCGCGCTCGCGCGCCCATGTGAGCAGCTTCACCGTTCCGTTCACGGCGATGCTTTCCTCGTCGCCGGTGATCAGGAAGGAGATCGATCCCTTCGGCTTGCCGCCGCGCGCGGCGAGGTGGTCGAGCGTGGCGGCGAGCATGCAGGCGATCGCGCCCTTCATATCGACCGCGCCGCGGCCGTAGAGCGTGCCGGCGGCGATCTCGCCGGCGAACGGCGGATGCGTCCATTGCGCCTGCGCGCCGGGCGGCACCACGTCGGTGTGGCCGGCGAAGAGGAAATGCGGCCCGCCATCGCCGATGCGGGCATGGAGGTTCTCGACTGGCGCCGTGCCGGGCTCTGCAAAGACGACGCGGTGGACCGCAAATCCCGCCGCTTTCAGCACGCCCTCGACCAGGGCGAGCGCGCCGCCTTCGGCGGGCGTCACCGACGGGCAACGGAGGAGGTCGCGGGCCAGCGCAGTCGGATCGGCGATCGACGGGCTCATCGTCGCGGCTTTACCGGCTGCCGCATGACGGCGTCAATGTTCCGGATTATCAGCTGCTCGGCAGGGCCGGCGGCGCCAGCGGGTCGGGGCCGTAACGGTTGGGCCCCAGGGTGCCGCGCAGGAAGCCGAGCTCGACGATGGCCCAGACGGTGATGGCGAAGCTCACGAGGTGCAGGACGACGCCCATTGCGCCGATATCGTCCGTCCGGTTGGCGGCCCCCGACAAGACCGAAGGCGCGGCGTAGAACAGCAGCAGCCACCAAGCGGATTTGTCGCGGTCGTGCAGCCGCTTGGCGCCGACGGCGAGGCCGACCCAGATCAGCGGGATGTAGAGAATGATGATAAGCGCCACCACGCCGATGGCCGCCCCGAACTCGCGCTTTCCGACCAATCCGAGGGCGATCAGCATCAGAACGATGAGGAAAACGGTGATGGCGATGGCCGTCATCCAGTAGGGTTTCCGGTTCAGACGGCCTTGAAAAGAGAACAGCAGTTGGCTCATCGACATGATTCCAGCCCCTTGTACGTTTGCTCGGCGCGACGATCTCAGCCTGATTCCACCGCTGGCGCCAGAGCGGTTGGGCTAGGCGCCCAGCTGCGTCAGCAGAAGGTTGTTCTGATTTCTCACCCAGCCGGGGATCAGGAACGCATCGACGAGCACCCAAACGACCGTGATCACCATCCCCACGAGCGTCAATGTCAAAATGAGCTGCGCGACCGCGACGCCGGTGCGCTTGAGGTAGAAATTGTGGGCTCCGAACAGTCCGAGGAAAAACCACAATATGTAGGCGACGAGAGCGGTCTTCTTGTTGGCCTCGAACAGCATCAGCGCGCGGGTGTCGTTCGACAGGCCGCCCTGCTGCGCGATCGTCTGCCGCATCCCTGGGGGAATCTCAGCTTGCATGACCCTCTCCTCGCCCCTGCGGTGGGGATTATCGAATGGCCGGCCGGCGGGCTCAATCCCGCAGCAATTCGTTGATCGAGGTCTTGGCGCGCGTCTTCTCGTCGACGCGCTTGACGATCACCGCGCAATAGAGGCTCGGGCCCGCGCCGCCGTCTTTCGTCGCCTTGCCCGGCAGCGAGCCCGGGACGACGACCGAATAGGCCGGCACCTCGCCCTGGAACGTCGCACCGGTCTCACGATCGACGATACGGGTCGAGGCGCCGACGAAGACACCCATTGACAGCACCGAGCCTTCGCGCACGATCACGCCTTCGGCGACCTCGGAGCGCGCGCCGATGAAGCAATTGTCCTCGATGACGACCGGGGCGGCTTGCAGCGGCTCGAGTACGCCGCCGATGCCGGCGCCGCCCGAGATGTGACAGTTCTTGCCGATCTGCGCACACGAGCCGACCGTCGCCCAGGTATCGATCATGGTGCCGCTGTCCACGTAGGCTCCGAGATTGACGAAGCTCGGCATCAGCACCACGCCCGGTGCTATATAGGCCGAGCGCCGCACCACGCAGTTCGGCACCGCGCGGAAGCCCGCCTCCCGGAAGCGCGCCGCGTCCCAGCCCTCGAACTTCGAGGCGACCTTGTCCCACCAGCTCGCTCCGCCGGGTCCGCCGGCGATCACGCTCATGTCGTTGAGGCGGAAGGCAAGCAGCACGGCTTTCTTGAGCCATTGGTTGACCCGCCAGTCGCCGTTGGCGCCGCGCTCGGCGACGCGTGCTTTGCCGCGGTCGAGGAGCTCGAGCGCGGCCTCGACCGCGTCGCGCACCGCCCCTCTTGTCGAGGGGCCGACGCCGTCACGCGTCTCGAAAGCTTCGTCGATGGTCTTGGCAAGCTCGGCGTGCGACATGTGGCGATAACCCTCGGCGGAATCCCGAACACACCTGACGCGTTGTCGAGAATGGGGCAGGGGAAGTCAACCGCCGCGCGGCTTGGTCTCGAGGGCGCCGGGAACGCCCTCTCGGCCATCCCGTTCGTTCGCCGAGCTCGCGCCGCAAGCGCGGTCCGGCCCGGCCTATTCGCCGATCATGGCCGCGCGATCCGCTGCAGAAACCTGACCAGATCATCGGTGACGTGATCGACATGGGGCG
>JBAUOM010000740.1:0-2892 GCA_049579765.1 Xanthobacteraceae bacterium | reverse complement strand
GCGTTGAAGCGTCTCATGGACGGCAACGCCCGCTATGCGACCAACACGCCCATCACCAAGGATTACGCGGCCGGCCGCGCCGCCCGCGCCGCGAAGCAATATCCTTTTGCCGCGGTCCTGAGCTGCGCCGACTCTCGCGTTGCGCCCGAGCTCGCCTTCGACCAGGGCCCCGGGCAGTTGTTCGTCGTACGCGTCGCCGGCAATTTCGTCGACGACGAGGGTCTGGCGAGCCTCGAATACGGCGTCAAGTTCCTCGGTGTTCCCCTGATCATGGTGCTCGGTCATACCAATTGCGGCGCGGTCGATGCGACGATCAAGGTCGTGAACGACAACGCGAAGCTCCCGGGCCACCTGCCCGGCCTGGTGCGCGCCCTCAAGCCGGCCGTGGAGGCGGCCAAGAAGGCGAAGCCAGCGAACCTGCTGGACGCGGCGATCGCCGAGAACGTGCGCTTGAATGTCGGCCGCCTCAACAAGGCTAAGCCCATCGTTTCCGCCTTCGTCGCCGACGGAAAGGTCAAGGTGGTCGGCGCTGTCTACGATCTCGCCACCGGCAAGGTGAACCCGGTCTGACCAGGATGCGAAGCGCGGAACGGAGCGCCGGTGACGCCACCGAGGCTCAGAATGCGGCGGAGTTCGTCCGTCTCGTCCGCCCCGCCGGCTCATTTGGCTCTCGTCTTCAGCCATGTGTCGGGTTGCGGACGGCCTCGCGATCGGCTGACAAAAAGTGCTTTGGCCCGGATTAGCACTTTCGCCGACCGCGAATTTGTGATTGGCATAGGAGGCCCCCCACAATGTGGCAGCATGCGAGAACCATTGGGCTCCCCAACAGGGCCCCGGTATGCCAATGGGGACCTTAGGAACGTACGCGGGGCGGCCTGCAACACGCCCGCCGGCGTGCTCTCCCAATCTCTGTAAATTTCATATGAGGATATTCCTGAATGATCGCGCGTAAGGAGACCAAGACCATCACGAAGAAGCAGGAGCTGGAGCTGGAAGAACCGGTTCCCCAGGTCGGACAACAAAAGCGGCCGGAAAGCGGCCAATTTCGGCTGCAGGTGGACAGACAAACGAAACGGTCATACGCGACTTATGAAGCTGCTGAAGAGGCGGGAATGGCGATCAAGAAGAGCTATCCGCTCCTTCAAGTCGCGGTATACGATCTCGCGGCGAGCGTGAACAAGATCATCGAAGTGCCGAACGCCGCAACCGACTAGTGTGGCGGTTTAGAAGTCCGCATCATTCTCGCGGAGAGTCCGAAATGCGGACTTCTGAACCAAAGCCACACTAGATCAATAAGTTGCTAGTGTCCTTCGATTCCGAAGTTCGCAAACGAGGGTGCCGCTTAATGATGCGACCTACGGAATCGGGACACTAGCGGCTGCCGATACCGGTTTGAAGCGATTTTGGAGGCGGAGCCGGCGCGCGGTCTGCGCAGGCATGCCTCGGACTGCGATTGTCGCCACGGCTGCATTCAAGAAAAGCGCCTGCTGTCCGCGAAAATCGCGATTTCCATGCGGTTTTGCGTCGGAACCCGCCAACGCGCCGTTACGAATCGCGTTTTAAGTAGGCACGGTCGCCGCTTTGGGCTATCGCCTATGACACGGCGCGAGTTCGGCGCCGCGTGGCGTGTGGAGATCATGGCAAGCAAGACCGAGGTGAAGCGGCACAGGCAGGCCACCTCGGAGAGAGGGGGCCATGAGACCCCGCCGGACAGCCCGCTGCTCGACCAGTCGGGTGCCGCCATCAAGACGCTCACCTGGAGCGCCAAGAAGCGCGGCTATGTCACCCATGAGCAGATCAATTTGCTCTCGAAGGAGCTCACGTCCGAGCAGATCGAGGACGTTCTCGCCGTGTTCAGCGAGATGGGGGTCAACGTCGTCGAGACCGAGGAGGCCACCGCGCAAGACGGCGAACCCGACGAGTCCGACGAAGAGCCAGAGAGCGAGCGCGGCGAGCTGGCCGAGGTCCAGCCTAAGGTCCCGGCCAAGTCCGAGACCAAGGAACCAATCGATCGCACCGACGATCCGGTGCGCATGTACCTGCGCGAGATGGGCTCGGTCGAGGTCCTGTCCCGCGAGGGTGAAATCGCCATCGCCAAGCGCATCGAGACTGGCCGCGAGAGCATGATCGCCGGCCTGTGCGAGAGCCCGCTCACCTTCCAGGCGATCATCATCTGGCGCGACGAGCTCAACGAAGGAAAGGCCGTCCTTCGCGATATCATCGACCTCGAAGCCACCTATGCCGGTCCGGGCGCCGTCCCCGCGCCGGCGATCGGACCCGACGGTCAGCCGATCGTCGCCGTGCTTGGGACACCGCTGTCCGGCGAGCTGGCGCAGACGGCCGCGCCGCCGGCCGCACCCGATGCTGCCATTCCCTTCAAACCGGCTTCCGAGGACAACGGCGTGAAAGGCGCGACAGTCGACACGCCACCCGACGAAAGCGATTTCGACGACGACCCCGAGGATTCGCTGTCGCGAGCCGCCATCGAGGCCGAGCTCAAGCCCAAGGTGCTCGAGGCCTTCGACAAGGTCGCCGACGCCTACAAGCGGCTGCGCCGCCTGCAGGACCAGGACATCGAGTTCAAGCTCAAGAACAGCACGCTCTCGCCCGCGCAGGAACGCCGCTACAAGAAGCTCAAGAACGAGATCATCGCCGAGGTGAAGTCGCTGCAGTTGAACCAAGCACGCATCGACGCGCTGGTCGAGCAGCTCTACGACATCAACAAGCGCCTGGTCGGCCACGAGGGCCGCCTGATGCGGCTCGCTGAGAGCCACGGCGTCGCGCGCGAGGACTTCCTCAAGAACTACCAGGGCTCCGAGCTCGACCCGCGCTGGCTCAACCGGGTGTCGAAGCTCTCCGCCAAGGGCTGGAAGAGCCTCATCGCCAGGGACA
>JBAUOM010000739.1:0-2628 GCA_049579765.1 Xanthobacteraceae bacterium | reverse complement strand
GCCTCGGACAGGACGCCGGAATCTTGCGCGAATGTCCGCCACTCGCGACCGAAGCCGCGCACGGTCGCGATATCGAGGTTTGCGGAAGGCTCGTCCTGCATGCAGCTCCCTTCTCGAAGGGCAATGTCTCCGGCGGGACCGGGCGTCGGCCGCGGGCGCCGCGGGAGGCGACCTCGCCTGAGCAACCCTGCGGCCGACGACAGGTCTCAAGCTACGTCACGCGGGTCCCCCGGCAGACCGCCAGGCTGCACGCCATCCGTCGTTGCCGGCGGCGCGGCGCCCGGCCGCGTCGACGCATAGAGCCATGCCACGGCAACGAGCCCCACGGACAAGGCCAGAGGGCGCGCCATGAACGACGAATGCAATATAGTATGATTGAGGAACAGCAAGTACCAGGCGAACGGGATCAGCGCCGCGACGACGAGCGCCGGGAGTTCGATCGGCCGCCGCCGGGAAGGGCGGCCGCGCCCGGCAAGGTATGTCAGCCAAAGCAGCAGCGGCACCGGCACGATGACGATCGCTGCGCCGAGCAGGTGCGAGCCCCATCCGAGCACGAACGCCGAATAAACCACCATGATGCCGGCAAAGACGATGCGGGTGGCGAAGTTGGCGTCGAGCCACGACAGGCTCAACCCGACCGTATCGAGACGTTGCCGGACGCTCTCCGAGAGCTCGGGCGTCACGCCGCCGCCGGTGCGCTGGCCGAGCCTGCTGGCGAAGTCGACCAGGGCATCCGGGCCCCACACCGCGAGCACGATGAGCTGCTTGACGACGAGGCAAACGGCAACGGCCGCCAGAAACGCGGCGAGCGCAAGCACGAGGCGGCGGACGAGGGCCTCCCGGTCGCTGGCCTGGCCGAGCACCACGAGCACCGTCACGACGGCCAGCGCGATGGGAATGCCGCCGACGAGGCGGTCGAAGATCGCGATGGCGGTCCCGAACGCGGCGGCCGCGAGGACCAGCCGCCGCTCCGGGATCCGCGCCAGCGGCTGAAACAGCCCGAACAGGATGAAACCGATGACGGACAAGTCGACCGGGGCGAAACAGAACGACCTGTCGAAAAGCGGCAAGGCATAGAAGAGCGCAAGCGCGAGACCGATCGACAAGAACGCGGCGGCCCGCCGCCGCTCGGCTGGCAGCTGCGAGCGCAGGCGCGACGCCGCCGCAACGATCAGCCAAGCGAGCAATGCGTAGCAGGCACCGAGCAGCAGCGTGGTGGCGTGCTCGAACGACATCACGCCGAGCAGCAGCGCCGCCACCGTAACGGTGCCGTGGATGTAGCGATGGTAATAGATCGTCTCGGGAAGCGGCCCGCCGCTCGCACCCGGTCTCCCCAGCGCCTGCAGCATGGCCGCAAGGCCATCGCAGAAGGGATGCGGCGGGAACCCCTGCCGGTTGGGATCGACGCGGAACTCGCCGACCGGCACCCTCGGAGAAATCGCCGCCTTCAGTCGGGTCTCGCGCGGCGCGATCAGCATGGCGAGGGTCAGGCAATCGTCGCCGCCATGCGGATAGAACTCCTTGTCCGGCGCCAGCGGCAAGCGATAGCTCGCCGCGAGCGTGCCGCTTCGTGCCGCCTCTTCGGCGACGGCGCGATAGCGCGCCTGATCGACGCCCGCCAAGGCAAAGCTCACGGCGAACCAGGCCGCCATGCCGGACAGTGCGACCAGGGCCGCGAGCGCAAGCATGGCGGCACGAGAAGAAAGGCGTCCTCGCGGGCAGACAAGATGCGGCGCGCCTGGACGCGTTTTGATCGTTTCCGCCAAAACCTGGATGCCTTGGTCCTGTCGCCTCTTGCCGAAGCTCGCTCCACGGCTTCGCGCGTCCGTCGGTCGCTCGAGATCGCGCCGTGCCTTGACCCGTCCGGGGAGCGGATCAGGGAAGGCGCGCGCAGCCGCGTCGATCGCTGCGCGGCCGAGGCGCTTGCCCTCGAATTGTACCTGGCCCGAAGGTCGAATCAACATGCGCTCCATCCTTGCCGCCTCCCGGGCGCTCCGCTGTCCCGGGCCGGCGCCGTTCGCCGGCGACGCTGCGGGGGCATGAGGAAGAGCGTGCGCACACAAATCGCGCAGTTGCGATAGCCGCCGCGCGTCACCCGCCTGCACCCAAGTCCCACACCGGCCGCCGCGAGGCGGCTTTTTTCATTGGAGAACCGATATGGCTGCATCGTCCTACGACGAGGCGCTCAGGCGCCTGCTCGTGCACGAAGGCGGATATTCGAATCATCCGTCTGACCCCGGCGGCCCCACCAACTGGGGCATCACCATCCACGACTATCGCAAATACGTGAATCCGAACGCGACCGCGGCGGACGTGCGCAGCATGCCGCTCGAGGCCGCGAAGAAGATCTATCGTTCGAAATACTGGAATGCGATGCGGTGCGACGAGCTCGCGGCCGGAGTCGACTACGCGGTGTTCGACTACGGCGTGAACTCCGGCATCGGCCGGGCCGGCAAGGTACTGCGCCAACTCGTGGGGCTTGGCGCCAGTGCGAGAGGCGTCACCGACGAGGTGATCGCGGCCGTGAACCGGCGCGAGCCCAAGGGCCTCGTCGACGCGATCTGCGACGAACGGCTGGAATTCCTGCAACGGCTGCGGACCTGGCCGGTGTTCGGCAACGGCTGGGGC
>JBAUOM010000738.1:0-11838 GCA_049579765.1 Xanthobacteraceae bacterium | reverse complement strand
TCCACCACCCCCTCCGCCAGCGCCTCCACCACCCCCACCGCCTCCACCACCGCCTCCGGCGGCGCCCCCGCCACCACTGCCCGATCCGAATCCTTGCGCGCCCGCCGTCGTCGGAAGGATGGCCAGCGCCAGCGCGGTACACATCGATAGCAGGGCTCGCTTCATCTTCATTCTCCCGTAAATCCGATCTTCTCGGGATGGGAACGCCCGGCAGCCATCAATGTTTCCGCGCCGCGGACGTGCTGCCGCGCAGCACGCGGTGGCGCATTGCGTGCTGTGCTTCCTCGGCGGCGCGATCGGTAGCCCGGGTCAGTCGACGGGCGTCTCGGGGATCGATTCCGTCTGGCGCTGGCGCCAGAGCTCGAGCCTTTGGGCGAGATCGCCATCGCTGAGCGCAAGCATGCTGGCCGCGAGCAGCGCGGCGTTGACGGCACCGGGCCGGCCGATCGCCAGGGTCCCCACCGGGACGCCGGGCGGCATCTGCACGATCGAATAAAGCGAATCCAGCCCCGACAACGCCCGCGACTCGACCGGCACCCCGAGCACGGGAAGCGTGGTGAGGGCCGCGGTCACGCCCGGGAGGTGCGCCGCACCGCCCGCGCCGGCAATGATGACCTTGAAGCCTTGGGCTCTCGCCCCCTTGGCGAAGGCATAGTGCCGTTCGGGCGTGCGATGCGCCGAGATGATCTTGGCCTCGTAGCCGACACCCAGCGCATCGAGCGTGTCGGCGGCGTGCTTCATGGTCTGCCAGTCGGACTGGCTTCCCATGATGATGGCAACCGGCTTATCGGGCATCGGATTTTGGCCCCCGCGAAGAAAGCCGGCGATTATAGGGGTGACCTTTCCGGTGGCAAGGGCCGCAAGATCGCGCAATTTCTGTCGGGAGTGCCCGGCACGCGCCTCAAAACAAGCCAATTCCGATGCCTTTGTCCCGCTCGGATCTGGGGCGGGGAGGAGATTTCGACCGGCCTTAGTTTCGTCAATTATACGAGCGAACGTTCGTTCTAGTTTACTGCGCTGCAACGCAGGGTCGGGGAGTCGGGGGATCTCTGCCATGCGCCGGGCCAACGCCCAGCTCCAGTCGGACCGTCGCGCCGAAATTCTGGCGGCGGCGCAGCGCTGCTTCGTGCGCTCGGGCTTTCACGGCGCCTCCATGCAGGAGATTTGCGCCGAGGCCGGCATGAGCCCCGGCAACCTCTACCGCTACTTCCCGTCCAAAGAGGCCCTCATCGCCGGCATTGCCGAGCGCGACCGTGCCGAGGTCGGCCAACAATTCGCGCGCGCCGACCTTTCCCGCGGGCTGTTCGCCGTGCTCGAGGGCTTGGCACACCATCACTTTGCGGTGCGGCCGCGCGAGCAAGTGCTGCTCTGCACCGAGGTGATGGCCGAGGCGCGCCGGAATCCGGAGATCGCGCGCATTTCCGCGGCCTTCGACGCCGACGTGAAGACCTGGTTGGGGGACCTGCTGCGGGCCGCGGCGGCACGCGGCGACATTCCCGGCGACATCGATCTCGACGCCGTCATCACCATGCTGATGGTCATCGCCGACGGCGTGTGGTGGCGCCGCGCGCTCGATCCCGATTTCAATCCCGAGGCCGTCCTCGGCACCTTCATGGACATCACCCGTCACATGCTGCGCAGCCCGGCCCGAAACGGAAAGCCGGCGAGCGTGTCCGATATCAAGGAGCACTTGAAATGAAAGCGAGCCGCGTCACCGCCATCGGCCTGGTGGCCGCTGCCGGGCTTTGGATCGCGTCCGGGCATTTTCTGCCGCACGAGAGCGCGGAAAGCCGCGCCGCCATGCGCACCGGCGACGAAGGGGCGAAGCAGCTTTTCCGCGTCGCGGTGGTGGGGACCGCCGTCATGCCGCACGGCCGCAGGCTCATCATTTCCGGGCGCACCGAGGCGGAGAAGCGCGTCACCCTTACCGCGCGCACCGGAGGCGTGCTGACCGAGCTCAGGATCAAGCGCGGAACGTTGGTCAAGAAAGGCGAGGTCATTGCCGTGCTGTCGGACGAAGCGCGCGAGGCGCAGGTGGCGCAAGCGGAGGCGGCGGTGACGCAGAAGCGTACCGAGCTCGATGCCAAACGGGCGCTCATCTTGAACGGCACGCTGCCGCGGCTCCAGCTCGTGGACCTCGAAGCGCAGCTCAAATCGGCGGAGGCGGCGCTCGCCGCCAGCCAGGCCGAGCGCGACCGCGGCATAGTGCGTGCGCCCTGGTCCGGCGTCGTGAACGACGTCGCGGTCGAGGTCGGGCAAGCCGCGTTCTCCTTCGCCGGTCGCGAGATCGCGACCCTGGTCGCGCTCGATCCCATGCTGGCCGTGGTCGAGGTCGCCGAGCGCAAGCTCGCCGGCATCAAGGTCGGCGACATCGCCGACGTGCGGCTGGTGACCGGCGAGCGCGCGAGCGGAAAAATCCGCTTCGTCGCCAAGACCGCGACCGCCGTCACGCGCACGTATCGCGTCGAGATCGAATTGCCCAACCCCGACGGACGGATCCCGGACGGCATCACCGCGGAGGTCTCGCTGCCGCTCGCGCCGGTGCTGGCGACGCGGGTCCCGCGCTCGGCGCTGACCTTTTCCTCCGCCGGCAATCTCGGCGTGCGCGCCGTCCGAGCGGACGAAACCGTCGAATTCGTCCCCGTCAGCGTGGTCGAGGACGAGCAGAGCTTCATGTGGCTCACCGGCATCGCCGATGGCAGCCGCGTGATCGTGCAGGGGCAGGATTTCGTGCGCGAGGGCCAGAAGGTCGATGCGGTGCCGGCGCCCGAGCTCACGGCGATCGCGCGCTAAGCCCGGTATTCAGCGGCAGCCGCCGCCGCGAAGCGCGCGGCTGCGGCGAGGGATGTAAGGGATCGAAGAGAACGCGGTGATGTCCAGGTTCATCGACTACGCCATCGATCACGCGCGGCTCACGATCGCGACGCTGTTGTTCCTGCTGGGTGCGGGGCTGGTGGCCTACCTGACCATTCCGAAGGAGGCCGAGCCCGACATCAAGATCCCGATCATCTACGTCCAGCTCTCCCAGCGCGGCATCAGCCCGGAAGATTCCGAGCGCCTGTTGCTGCGGCCGGTCGAAACCCAGCTCAAATCGGTCGGCAACGTCAAGGAGATGCGCTCGACCGCCTTCGAGGGCGGCGGCTTCGTGCTGCTCGAGTTCGAAGCCGGCTTCGATTCCAAGTCTGCGCTCGCGGACGTGCGCGCCAAGGTGGACCAGGCCAAGCACGACCTGCCGCGCGACGTCGACGAGCCGCAGGTGTTGGAGGTCAATCTCTCGCTCTACCCGGTGCTGGTGGTCGGGCTCTCCGGCGACGTGCCCGAGCGCACGCTGCTGCACATGGCGCGTACTGCCAAGAGCGCCATCGAGCAGGCCCCGGGCGTGCTGGCGGCGGAGCTGCGCGGCGCCCGCGACGAGGCGGTCGAGATCATCCTCGATCCGACGCTGCTCGCCAGCTACGGCATGTCGCTCGACCAGCTCGGCTCGATCACCCAATCCTTCAACACCCTCATCGCCGCCGGCGCGCTCGAAGGCGAGACCGGCCGCTTCGCCGTCAAGGTGCCCTCGCTGTTCGAGAAGCCGCAGGACATTTTGAAGATTCCAATCGTCGCCTCCTCGAAGGCGTCGGTGACGCTGCTCGACATCGCGCAGGTCAAGCCGACCTTCAAGGACGCGACCTCGGTCACGCGGGTGAACGGGCGCCCGGCCATGACCATCGAGGTATCCAAGCGCACCGGCGCCAACCTGATCGAGACGGTCGACGCGGTGAAGGCGACGGTCGAGGCGCTGCAGAAGACCTGGCCGGAAGCCGTGCACGTCACCTTCACCCAGGACAAGTCGAAGGTCATCCGGCAGATGCTCGGCGACCTGCAGAACTCGGTCTTGACCGGCGTGCTGCTGGTGGCGACCGTTATCCTGTTCGCGCTCGGCTTTCGCGCGTCGCTGTTCATCGGCATCGCGATACCCGCCTCGTTCCTGGCCGGCGTGCTCGGGCTGCAACTCGCCGGACTGACGGTCAATATCGTCGTCCTGTTCTCGCTCATCCTCGCCGTCGGGATGCTGGTCGACGACGCCATCATCGTGTCGGAGTTCGCCGAGCGGCGCATGTCGGAAGGCATGGCGCCGAAACAGGCCTATGCGCTGGCGGCCAAGCGCATGTCGGGGCCGGTGATCGCTGCGACCGCGACCCGCATCGCCGCGTTCTCGCCGCTGTTGTTCTGGCCAGGCGTGGTCGGCCAGTTCATGAAATATCTGCCGATCACGCTGATCGCGACGCTCTCGGCCTCGCTGGCGGTGGCGCTGTTCTTCACGCCCACGCTGGGCGCCCTGCTGGGCAAGGCCGCGCCGGTGCCGCATGACGACCGCGCCAAGGATCAGGGGCCCTATATGCGCACCGTGCGGCTCGCCTTGCGCCGCCCCGGCATGACGCTGACTTTGGCGGCGCTGCTTCTGGTCGCGGTGCAGATGGCGTACGGAAAGCTCGGCCGCGGCGTCGAGTTCTTCCCCAGCGTGGAGCCCGATTACGGCCAGGTGATCGTGCACGCGCGCGGCAATCTCGCGCTCGACGAGAAGAACCGTCTCGTCGGCGAGGTGGAGAAGCGCGTGCTCGCTTTCGACGGGCTCAAGACGGTCTATACCCGCATCGGCGAGCAGCCGCGCGGCATGGGCGAGCTCACCGAGGACACCATCGGCGTCATCCAGTTCGAGTTCGCCCATTGGCGCAGCCGCCCGCCGGCGCACGAGATCATGGACGCCATCCGCGCCAAGACCGCCGACATCCCCGGCATCTTGATCGAGGTGACGGCGCCGCGCGCGGGCCCGCCGACCGGCAAGCCGATCCAGGTGCAGATCGGCGCCCTCGACCCGGCGGTGCTGCCGGCGGCCGCCAACAAGGTGGCGGCGGTGCTGGCCGCCCGCGGCGACATCCGCGACCTCGACGACGGCCAGCCGCTGCCCGGCATCGATTGGAAGATCGAGGTCGACAAGTCGGAAGCGGCGAAATACGGCGCCGGCATCAATACCGTCGGCGCCGCCGTGCAACTCGTGACCAACGGCCTCAAGGCGACCGAGTACCGCCCGGTCGACAGCGACAAGTCGGTGGACATCCTGATCCGCTTCCCGCCCGACCGGCGCAGCCTCGACCAGATCGACGATCTGCGCGTGCAGACCCAGATGGGTCACGTGCCGATCGGCAATTTCGTGCAGCGAGTGCCGGCGCAGCGCGTCGGCTACATCCACCGCGTCGGCGGCAACCGGGTGATGACGGTCTCCGCCAACGTGGCCGAAGGCGTGCAGACCGCCAAGGTCCAGCAGGAGATCGCGAGCGAGCTCGCCAAGACCGACCTCGGACCGGGGGTGACCTTCAGGCTCAAGGGCGAGGACGAGGAGCGCGCCAAGGCCTCGGCCTTCCTGCTCAAGGCCTTCGGCACCGCGCTCTTTCTCATCTTCGCGATCCTGCTCGCCCAGTTCAACAAGCTGACCTCGGTCGGCCTGGTGCTCACCGCCGTCGTGCTCTCGACCTTCGGCGTGATGCTCGGGCTCCTGGTCATGGGCCAGCCCTTCGGCGTGGTGATGACCGGCATCGGCGTCATCGCCAATGCCGGCGTGATCGTGAACAACAATATCGTGCTGATCGATACCTATGACCGCTTGCGACGCGAGGGCGTTGCCGCCTACGACGCCATTCTCGAAACCTGCCGCGAGCGCGCGCGCCCGGTCGTGCTCACCGCGGTGACCGCGATCCTGGGCGTGCTGCCGATCGCGTTCGGCATGAACATCGAGTTCCTCTCGCGCGAGATCACGATCGGCGCGCCGGCGACGCAATGGTGGATCAGTCTCTCGACCGCGATCGTGTTCGGTCTCGGCTTTGCGACCGTGCTCACCTTGATCGTGACGCCGGCGGCGCTGATGGCGATCGAGCACTTGCGCGCGGGGCGCCTGCGCCTGGCGGCTGCGCTGCGGCGCCGGATGCCGGAGGGATGGTCGCGGAGGCGAACGGTCACTCCGGCGTAATGCCGGCGTCCTTCACCACTTGCGCCCATTTCCTGATCTCGGCGGGGATGAATTGCGCCAGCTCGTCGGGCGTGCTGGTCCAGGGCGTGATCGCGAGCGCGTTCATCTTGTCCTGGGTCGTGGGCCGCTTGATGAAGGTCATCAGCACGCCGTTGAGCTTGTCGATGATCGGCCGCGGCGTGCCGGCCGGCGCCACCACCGAGAACCAGGGCGTGCCGCCGTAGCCCGGCACGCCGGCCTCGGCGATGGTCGGCAGCTCCGGCAGCGCTTTGACCCGTTCGGTCGACGTCACCCCGAACGCCTTTACCTTGCCCTCGTTGATCGCAGGGATTGCGACCGCGAGATCGACGATCATCATCGGGATGTGGCCGGAGATGACGTTGCTCAACGCGGCGGCGCTGCCGCGATAGGGCACGTGCTGGGCCTTGGCGTCGATCATCTTCAGGAACATGGCCATGAACAGGTGATGCGGCGTGGCGGCTCCCGAGGAGGCATAGCTCAACTGTCCGTCCTTGCTGCGGATGAAGGCGATCAGTTCGGCAAGCGTGCCGACGCCGAGCCTGGGATTGGCGACGAGGGCGAATTGCGACGACCCGACGAGGCCGATCGGCGCGAAGTCTTTGACGGTATCGTAGGGCAGCGACTTGTGGACACTGGGCCCCATGGCGAGCGTCGTCACTGGAGCGAGCAGGATGGTGTGGCCGTCGGGAGCGGCACGCGCGGCGGCCTGCGCCGCGATGATGGTGCCGCCGCCGGGGCGGTTCTCGACCACCACCGGCCGCTTGAGCTTGTCCTGCAGCTCCGACGCGAGCAGGCGCGTCAAGATGTCGGTGCCGCCGCCGGCGGGAAACGGGCAGAGAAAGGCGACCGCGCGTTGCGGATAATCCTCAGCCGACGGCTGCGCCGGCGCCGCCTCCACCATCGCGAGGCCGAGCGCGAAGGCCGCAGCAAAGACGAGAGCGCGTCGCATGTTCCTCCCTCGCCGGCTCGGATGCAATCGCGCCGCGATGCTAGCGTGCCCGCCGCGCCAAAGGCGAGCGCATTTTGTCGATGCAGGCGACAGGTTCCGTTGGTACCTCGCGCCGCATTTACGCTTCCCTCCACCCTGTGCCAGATTGGCGATATCATCGCTTTGGTTGCGATCCGGCCGATCGCACGCTTGCAAGGAGACGTGAATGTTCCGCCATGCCACCCTGGTTGCGAGCGTGCTCGCGCTCGTCGCGCTGTCGCCGGCGCATGCGCAGCCGCCCGATCCGGCGGCCGGTTATCCCGATCATCCCGTGAAGATCATCGTGAGCGTGCCGGCGGGCGGCGGGGTCGACGCCGTGACGCGGATTTTCGCCGCCGGGCTGCAGCAGCGGCTGGGCCAGCCGTTCGTGATCGAGAACCGCGGCGGCGGCGGCGGCAATATCGGCGCCGAGGCGGCTTACACCTCGGAACCTGATGGCTACACGCTGCTGGCGACGCAGCCCGCCCCGATCACCAGCAATGTCGCCCTCTACAAGAAGCTCAGCTTCGATCCGGCCGCGCTCGAGCCGGTCGCCGTCATGTCGAAATTTCCCAACGTGCTGCTGGTGCGGCAGGACTTCCCGGCCAAGACGGCGCAGGAGTTCATCGCTTACGTCAAGGCCAATCCCGGCAAGGTGAATTATGCCTCGCAGGGTGTCGGCACCACGTCGCACCTTACCGCCGAGCTGTTCAACACGAAGGCGGGCACCAAGCTCGTGCACGTGCCGTATCGCGGCACCGGGCCCGCGCTCAACGACCTGGTCGCCGGCCACGTCGATCTGATCTTCATGGAGCTGTCGGCCGCCTACAAATTGCACCAGGGCGGCAAGGCCAGGATCCTTGCGGTCGCTACCGACAAGCGGCTCGACATGCTGCCGGAGATACCGACCCTGATCGAGGTCGGCGTGCCCGATTTCATCTCCGATACCTGGAACGCGCTGAGCGCTCCGCCCAAGACGCCGGCGCCGATCATCGCCAAGGTCAACAAGGCGGTGAACGATATCATCAGCGAGCCGGACACCAAGGTCCGCTTCCGCCAGCTCCACCTCACGCCCGTCGGCGGAAGCCCGCAGGACATGGCGAAGTTCAAGAAGGAAGAGACCGAGCGCTGGACCAAGGTGATCCACGACGCCGGCATTCAGCCGCAGTGACCCCGCGCGCTCATGCGATAATGTCGGGCGTGAGCTGATCCTCGATAAAGGAAATGCGGTCGCGCAAGTGGAGCTTGCGTTTCTTGAGCCGCTGGACCTGCAGCAGGTCGGAGCCGGGCGAGTGCTGCAATGCCGAGATCGCGGCGTCGAGGTCGCGATGCTCCTGCTGCAAGCGCGCCAGTTGCAGCCGCAACTCGCGTTCTTCGTCGTCGGTCATCGCCACCGCTGATTCGAAGCTTGGGATCGCCGCAGAGCGTTCGGCACCAGAGGTTTCCCCCTACCGGCGGCGCCGAACCTGCACCCTCGAAAGTATCCCCGTTTGCCGGACCGCATTCAAGCTGGCGCAGGTGCGGAACGGGGATTGTTGCGTCGCACAATCGAAACCCGCTTCGAAACCCGGCCATTAGGGTGTATTATTATAAAGTCAGGCAACAGGCTGACTCAGGAGAACCCCCCAACATGTCCCTAGAAGCGCATCTTGCGGAATTGGAACGGCGGCATCGGGCCCTGGAAGCGGAAATTACCGAAGCCCGCGCCCATCCGTCGATCGATAATCTCGAGCTCGTCGAGCTTAAACGTCGCAAGTTGCTGGTGAAGGACGAAATCGCACGCCTGCAAGTGGACGCTTCCGTCCACTAAGGGCTGCACACTTGGTTAGCTGAATGCGGTTCGGCCGCCGCTCGGCCCATATCCAGGGCGGCGGTCGCGATCAGCTGACAAGAGCGGGGAGGAGATGTTGCCCAGTTGGTTGAGGGCCGCGGCCATCGCCGCGGTCGCAGTGGTTTTGTTCGGCGCCGCCCAGGCGCAGGATTACCCCACCCGCGGCATCAGCCTGATCGTGCCCTATCCCCCCGGCGGGGGCGTCGACGCCATGGCGCGGGTCGTGGCGGAGAAGCTCACTGCCGCGCTCGGCCAGCAGGTGGTGGTCGACAATCGCGCCGGCGGCTCCGGCCTCGTCGGCACCCGGGCTTTCATCCGAAGCCCGGCCGACGGCTACACCTTGTTCCTCGGCCACACCGGCTCGATCTCGATCAATCCGAGCCTTTATGCCAATGCCGGGTTCGACCCGCGCATGGACTTCGCGCCGGTCGGGCTGGTCGCATCGATGCCGGTCGCCCTGCTCGCGCATCCTTCCTTCCCGGCCAAGACCATCGGCGAGGTCGTGGCCATCGCCCACAAGGAAGGCGGCAAACTCAATATCGGAACGTCGGCGGTGGGCACCGGCGGCTATCTCTCCGCCGAGCTGTTCAAGGCGATCACCAATACCGACGCCACCATCATCCCTTACAAGGGTACGGGTCAGGTCATGAACGACCTGCTGGGCAATCACGTGCCCATTGCCTTCGGGGTATTGCCGCCGGCGCTCGGCAATCTTCGGGCCGGCACGCTGCGGGCGATCGCGGTGCTCAGCCCGAAGCGCTTCAGCCTGCTGCCGGATGTTCCGACCGCCGACGAATCCGGCTTGCCCGGGTTCGAGTCCGTCCTGCACTACGGCTTGCTGGCACCTGCGGGCACGCCGCGGCCGGTCATCGACCGGCTCAACGCGGCGCTGCGTGCGCTGGTGGAGACGGAGGAGGTCAAGCGGCGCATCCTGGCCGAGGGCGGCGACCCGCTCACGTCGACGCCCGAGGGCTATGCCAAGGACATCGACAGCGAAGAAACGAAGTGGGGCACCCTGGTGCGCAGGCTCAACCTGAAGGTGGAGTGAGGCGGCCGCTCACGCCTTTTTCAATTCCGCGGCCGCGCGCGCCAGCACCTCGACCAGCTTGGCTTCCGCCTCGGCGTCGTCCTCGATTCGCTTGGCAGCGACCTCGCGCAGATTGTCGAGCGCCGCCCGCACCAGCGGCGGGACCTTGGGGCCGCCGCGGTCGTCGTCGTCGCCACGCTCGAAGCGGCGACGCATGCGCGACACGCGCTCGCCGATGGCGGCGAGACGCTCGAGCACGGCGTCGACGAAGTCGCGGTTGTCCTCGAGATGGGCGCGGCCCTCGGCGGTGATGGTGTAGAGCCGCTTGGCGCCCTCGGTCTCGGCGGTGAGGTAGCCCGCCTCCTCGAGATAGGTGAGCGTCGGATAGACGATGCCCGGGCTCGGCGAATACCAGCCCGCGGTCTTCTCCTCCAGCACCTTGATGATCTCGTAGCCGTGGCGCGGCTGCTCCACGATCAACGCCAGTGCGATCAGCCGCAGGTCGCCCTGCGCCAGCATGCGGCCGGCGCGCATCATGTCGCCTCCGCCGCCCATGCCGTGGCGTCCGCCCCAGCCATGGCCGGAATAGCCCCGCCAGCCGCGGCGGGCGGCCCATTTGCCTTCGAACGGCGAGCCGCAGGCATGTCTGTTGGCGAACATATCGGCCTCCTTTGCCGTTTCGATATATCGAAAGATAGACCTAAATAAGATACAGCGCAAGATATATCTTTTGGGCCAGATGGCGCGGAATCGTGTGATCCCCCGCCCGGGGCGGCGTTCGCCCCTTCGCGCCCGCCTGCATTTCCACCACCGCCCGGCCAGGTTAGGTTCGCTGCGTCGCGCATTCGGGACCGCTTCATGCTGCACAGACCCGGCATTACGCAGAACCTCGCCCGCTTCCTCGTCGAGATCGGCTGGAGCGACGTTCCGGAGGACGTCCGCCATCAGGCCAGGCGCGCGCTCATGAACTTCTTCGCCGTGGCGTTGTCGGGGTGCCGCGCCGGCCCGGTGGAGATCGCCCTGCGCTCGCTCGCCGAGTTCTCCGACCGCAAGCAGGCGACCGTGATCGGCCGCGGCGAGCGCATGGATGCCTTGAGCGCGGCGTTCCTCAACGCGGCCAGCGCCAACGTCTTCGATTTCGACGACACCCACGTTCCGACCGTGATCCATCCGACCGCTCCGGTCGCCCCGGCGCTGTTCGCGCTGGCCGAGCTGCGGCCGGTGACGGGAGCCGAGCTGCTCACCGCCTTCGTTCTCGGCGTCGAGCTCGAATGCCGGATCGGGCGCGCGGTCTTTCCCGGCCACTACGCCAAGGGCTGGCACATCACCACGACCTGCGGCGTGTTCGGCGCCGCCGCCGGCTCCGGCCGCCTTGCCGGCCTCGACCGCGAGCGCATGGTCTGGGCGCTCGGCAACGCGGCGACGCAGTCGTCGGGGCTGTGCGAATGCCTGGGCTGGGCGGCCAAGAGCGTCGGCGTCGGCAACGCCGCGCGCAACGGCCTGTGGTCCGCGCTGCTCGCGGAGCAGGGCTTCGAAGGTCCGCCCGAGCCCATTGCCGGCGTGCAGGGCTTTCTCAACGCGATGGCGGAGCCGCCGAACTGGCCGGCGTTGACCGACGGCTGGGGCGAGACCTGGGAGCTCGCGCACAATTCGATCAAGCCGTATCCCTGCGGCTTCGTCATCCATCCGTTTCTCGATTGCGTGCTCGACTGGCGCCGCGCGCATCCGGGCGCCCCCGTCGAGCGCGTGATGCTGCGCGGCAATCCCCTGCTCAGCGACCGCACCGACCGGCCCGACGTCGCCACCGGCCGCGAGTCGCAGGTCAGCGTTCAGCACGCGGTCGCCGCCGCGCTGGTGTTCGCCGAAGCGGGACTCGCCCAGTTCACCGACGAATGCGCGCGCGATCCCGCGGTCGTCGCGATGCGGCGCCGGATCGCGGTCGTGCGCGATCCCGCGGTCGCGACGGTCGCGGCCGAAATCGA
>JBAUOM010000737.1:0-7286 GCA_049579765.1 Xanthobacteraceae bacterium | reverse complement strand
ATCTGGTGTTTTACGGGGCGAACCGTGCCGGCTCCGCGGTGCAGTGGCTCACCCAATGGCCGGTCACCGTGGAGGCGATCGGCGTGCTCACGCCGCGCGAGCGCGACGCGCTGTTCGTGCAATGGATCAACCACGCCCCGCTCGCGCGCAAGCTCGCGCCGGAGGCCGAGGTCGCCTGGGGTGGCGAATCCTCCATCCGCGCCGCGATCGCGGCGCTGGAGGGGCGCGGCGCGCGGGAGAACCGCGTCGGCGTCATCGGCGCGATGAATTTCGAGCAGCACGCCGCGCTCGCCGCGCGCTTCGGCAAGATCGTCAACCTCAATCGCGCCTATGTCCGGCTGCGGCGCATCAAGTCGCCGGAGGAGATCGACTGGCTGCGCATCGGCGCCTGGCTCAGCGACCGCGGCATGGCAGGGCTGCGCGACGGACTCGCGGCGGGGCTCGACGAGCGTGCGCTCGGCGACGTGATCGAGCGCGCTTACATGCGCGAGGGCGGCACCAACGTCATCCATTTCATCGGCGCCACCTCGATGCGCGATCCGCGCCTCGCCGTGCCCGCGCAGTTTCCCTCCATGCGAAGAGTGGCGACGGGCGACATCGTGTTCGCGGAGATCAGCGCGGCGTTCTGGGATCACTCCGGCCAGGTGCTGCGCAGCTTCGCCGTGGGCGAGGATCCGCCCCCGCTCTATCGTGCGCTCCACGCCGCGGCCGACGCCGCCTTCGACGCGGTCGCCGGCGTGCTCCGGCGCGGCGCGACGCCGGCGCAGGTGATCGAGGCCGCGGGCGTGATCGAGGATGCCGGCTTCACCATCATCGACGATCTCCTGCACGGCTACGGCGGCGGCTATTTCCCGCCGATCCTGGGCAGCAGGAGTCGCCCGGCCGGGCCCATCCCGCAGGAGCCGTTCGAAGCCGGCATGACTGTCGTCATTCAGCCCAACGTGGTCACCAGCGACGGCAACGCCGGCGTGCAGACCGGCGAGCTCGTCTTGATCACGCAAACCGGGATCGAGCGGCTGCACTCGTTCCCGCGCGGCTTCGCGCGCGTGTAGGGCGGGCCACAACTACTTTTCTGTCGTCCCCGCCGGCACGTTGCGCGCGAGCACGCTACTCGGCCGCCTCGCTGGCGCGCGCAGCGGGCTTCTTCGCCCAGTAGTCGGGAGCCGCTTTCGAGCGCTCGAGCGCATCCTCGCTCTCGAAGCCCGGCGCCATCGACGCGTCGGTGCCGGCGAGGACCTGGTGGTGCTCGATATTGAGCGTGCGCAGCCAGCGTTGCTGCCCCATGGTCAGGGCGACGAAATAGCCGATCTCGACCAGCTCCGGCTCGCTGAAATGCGCGTGCAGCCGCGCCCAGAACTTGTCGTCGACCGGCAAATCCCAGGTAATCGCCTCGGCATAGGCCAGCGCCGCCTTCTGCCGTTCGTCGTAGCGCGCCGAGCTCTCGAAATTGATCAGGTCGCGATAGTCGTCCTCGACAACGCCCTGCTTGGCTGCCTTGATCGAGCGCTGATTGCCGCAGAATTCGCACAGCACCGAACGCGAGACGTAGATGCGGCACAGCTCCTTGACGGCGTGGTCGGCAACGCCGTTCTTGAACACGTCGCGCCACGAATTGGCGAACGACCAGAACACGGCCGGCACGTGGGCGCGGATCGCCTGGCTTTCCGGGCGCGGCGTGCCTTCGCGGGCACAGCGGTCGAACTCGGCGAGCATGGCCGCATCCGTAACGGTCGCCGGGTTGACGTAACTGATCCTTGGCTTCGACATCGGTCTCTCCCTGCCGGTTCCGCTCGCGTCGCCATCGACGCGAAGGCAACCGTTCGTTAACCCTTCCGCACGGACCAACGCGCATGTTGCCGCATGCCCGCAATGCGATCAACCGCGGGAGAGCCGTGTTGATTATCCGGCTCGCGCGATGGCTCCGATGCGGCAGGCTCGCGACCCACCGCGGGCCGATGCCAAGGCTGCCCACTCGCCGCCTGCTGCGATGCTCCCGGCCGGATGCGGAGAGGGATTCTTAACCAATCGCCCCCAAGCTTCGCCCTGCCGGCCGTCGAGGCACGTGCCGGCGCGCCGCGTGCTTTTGCCCAGGGGAGGCCGGCACCGGCACTTGGCCGTCGGGGAAACGTGCCATGGGAGCGAAAGCCGCTCGAGTCCTGCTTGCGACCGCCGCGTGTCTCTTGTGGCTCAACGGCTGCGAGAGCTCGACGCAGCTCGGCGGCCTGTTTCAATCAACCGCGGATCCCGCCGCATCCGGCCAGGAGCCGGCTTCGACCGGAAGCGTGCGGCAACCCGGGGCCGACGCACAGCCCAAAACCGTGGCCAAGGGATCGGCCGGCACCGGCGCCGAGGAGGAGCTCGGCCTGGGCAAGACGCAATTCCGCGCGGGCAGCTTCGCGCGCGCCGCACGACACTTCCGCCGCGCGGTCGAGCTCAATCCGCGCGATCTCGAATCCTGGCTCGGGCTCGCGGCCTCTTATGATCGCCTGCGCCGGTTCCAGCTCGCCGACCGCGCCTACGACCAGGCCGTGAAGATCGCGGGGCCGACCTCGGAGATCCTCAACAACCGTGGTTACTCCTACCTGCTGCGCGGCGATCCCCGCCGTGCACACGAGGCGCTGGTGGAAGCGCAGGCCAAGGATCCGGGCAACGCCAACATCAAGAAAAATCTCGATCTGCTCGAAGCGAATTTGCGCAAGGGCAAGACCACACAGTAGCGCGACCGCGGGCCCGATTGTCGCAGCGCCATTACGTCGTCATGTGAACTGATCTGCCGCGCGCAGCGGCGCTGGACTTTGCCGCAACGGGCGTGCAACGTGACGCCGTCCCGAATGTTCACGGCGCCGCGCTCATGTTCGAAAGCTTTCGCCGATTACTGTCCGACATCGCGGAGGGCGAAAAACCTCAGGCCCATTTCGCGCACGACGATTATCGCCTCGCGGCCGCCGCGCTCCTCGTCCATGCCGCTGCGATCGATGGCGATGTGTCGGCGCTCGAGCGCGACAAGCTGCGCGCCATCATCAAGCGCCACTTCGAGCTCGACGACGCTGCGGCCGATGAATTGGTGGCCGAAGCGGCCGAAGCCGAGCAGGAGGCGATCGACCTTTATCATTTCACCAGCGTGATCAACCAGTCGCTGAACGAGGATGGCCGCCGGCGCGTGGTCGAGATGATGTGGGAGATCGCCTATGCCGACGGCGACGTGGACGCGTTCGAAAGCAACCTGATCTGGCGCGCGGCGGACCTGCTCGGCATCTCCTCGCGCGACCGCATCGAGCTCGGCCAGGAGGTGGCGAAGCGGCGGACGGCCGGCCGGGCGTGACCCAGCAGATGCGCGCCGTCACGCTCATCACCGGCGCATCGGCGGGGATCGGCGCAGCGCTTGCGCGCGAATTTTCCGTGCAAGGCCACGAGGTGGTGCTGATTGCCCGGCGCGAGCAGCCGCTCGTCGCGCTGGCGGAGGCCATCGCGAGGAGCGGCGCGCCGCGACCAACCGTGCTGCCGGCGGACTTGGCACGCCCCCATGCGTCGCAAGCCATCGCCGACGCATTGGCACGGAACGGCCTCGAGCCGGACGTGGTCGTCAACAATGCCGGCTTTGGCCTTTTCGGCAGCGCGGACAGACTCGACCGCAGCGATCAGCTCGCCATGATCGACCTCAACGTGCGCGCGCTGACCGATCTCTCGCTCGCCTTCATCGACAGCCTCAAACGCCGCCGCGGCGGCATCCTCAACGTGGCGTCGGTGGCGGCCTTCCTGCCCGGCCCCGGCATGGCGGTCTATTACGCGACCAAGGCCTATGCGCTCTCCTTCAGCGAGGCGCTGCATCAGGAGCTCAGGGGCGCCGGGGTGCGGGTCACCGCGCTGTGCCCCGGGCCGGTGCCGACCGAGTTTCAGGCGCGCGCTGGGATCAGCGGCGAGGTGTTCCCGCCGCTGCTGACGCGCTCGGCCGAGCGGGTGGCCCGGGAGGGCTATCGCGCGCTCAAGGAGGGCCGCCGGGTGGTGGTTCCGGGCTCCGCCAACAGAGTGGTGACGGCCCTGCTTCCCTTGCTGCCGCACGCGCTGCTGTTTCGCGCCTTGGACCGGAAAAACCGTTGAATTTCGGGGCCCGGCCGGTGGTGGGCCGCCTGCCCGGGCAACGCAGGTCCCGCCCCTGGGGCATTGAAATTCTGCCCATTTTGCTCGACATAACTGCACCATGTTGCCGATTCTGATCGTGATGCACCAGGAGATGTCGACCCCTGGGCGCGTCGGTCATGCGTTGCGCCAGCGCGGCTATCCGCTCGACATGCGCCGCCCGCGCCTGGGCGATCCGCTGCCCGAGACCATGGCGGCGCACGCCGGCGCCATCTATTTCGGCGGCCCGATGAGCGCCAACGATACCGACGATTTCGTCCGCCGCGAGATCGACTGGCTGGCGGTGCCGCTCCGGGAGAAGAAGCCGTTCCTCGGCATCTGCCTCGGCGCACAGATGCTGGCGCACCATCTCGGCAGCCGGGTCTACAAGCATCCCGACGGCCATGCCGAGGTCGGCTACTACCCGATCCGACCGACAACGACCGGCCGCACGGTCTGCGATCCCTGGCCCGAGCAGGTCTACCAGTGGCACCGCGAAGGCTTCGACCTGCCGCTCGGGGCCGACCTGCTGGCGGAGGGCGATTCCTTTCCAGTGCAGGCCTTCCGCTACGGCGGCGGCGCCTTTGCGCTGCAATTCCATCCCGACGTGACCCACGCCATGATGTGCCGCTGGACCACGCGCGGCCACGAGCGCACGCTATTGCCCAACGCAAAGCCGCGGATCGCGCATTTCGCCGATCGCGCGGTCTACGATCCCGCCGGCCGCGCTTGGCTTGCGGCCTTCCTCAACCATTGGCTGGGCACGTCGGAGCCGGCGGAGGAGCAGTCGCAGGACCGCGCTTCCACCGGCTGACCCCCGCATGACGCACCGACGCCATGCGCCGCGCCCGCCGAGCCGGGGGCAGTGATGACGATAGCGGAATGGTGCCTGCTGGCCACCGTCCTTACTTTACCTGCTGACCGTTGCACCGGTGAAGGCGGCCGGTTATCGGGAATTCGACAACGCCGATCCGCGCGATCCTGCTTTCTACAGTCCCGGCCTTCGCGCACGCGCGCTCGGTGCCCATCTCAACGGCATCGAGACATTTCCGTTCTTTGGTGCGGCTGTTCTGCTCGCGGAGTTTCGCGCCGCGCCGCAAGCCTGGATCGACGGCCTTGCGCTCGGCTTCGTCGCAATTCGTCTCGCATATGTCCTGCTTTATGTCGGGAACCTGCCGACCTTGCGTACCCTGATGTGGAACGCGGGATTTCTGGTCAACGTCTTGATCTTTCTGCTGCCGCTCATCGGCGGCCGCCTGCCGGCCCCGCATTAAGCGCGGGGCCGGCTCAACGCTGTTTCAAGGACAAGCTGTCGACCCGCCGCAGCGCCGGGAAGGCGCGCATCCAGACCAGCACCACCAGCAGGGTGCCGAGGCCACCGACCAGGACCGCCGGAATGGCGCCGAGCCACGCCGCCATGACCCCGGCGCGGAAGTCGCCGAGCTGATTGGAGGTCCCGACGAACAGCGAGCTCACCGCGGTGACGCGGCCGCGCATCTCGTCCGGCGTCTCGAGCTGGAGCAGGGTCATGCGGATCACCACGCTCACCGCGTCCGCTGCGCCCAGCACGGCGAGCGCGGCCATCGACAGCAGGAGCGACCTCGACACGGCGAACACGATGGTCGCCAGCCCGAAACAGGCGACGGCCGCGAACATGACGCGGCCGACGCGACGCGTCAGCGGGGTGGTGGTCAGCACGGCCGTGATCGCCAGCGCGCCGATGGCGGGCGCCGCGCGCAGAAGCCCGAGCCCTTCCGCACCGATATGGAAGATTTCGTCGGCGAAGATCGGAAGCAGGGCCGTGGTGCCGCCGAGCAGCACCGCGAACAGGTCGAGCGAGATGACGCCGAGCACGACCGGATTGCGGCGGATATAGGCGAGGCCGGCGAAGAATGCCGCAACGTTGATCGGAGACCGGCTCGTGGCGACACGTTCGAAGCGCAGGAAGGCCACCAGGACGACGGAAGCGAGGTAGAGCGTGAAGCACGTGGCATACGGGACGGTCGGGCCGAGGACGTAGAGAACGCCCCCGATGGCGGGACCGGTGATGGTCGCGAGCTGGGTGGTCGACGCCGCGGCGGCGACCGCGCGCGGGAACAGGGCGGCGGGGACCACGCCCGGCAGCAAGGTCTGCTGGGTCGGCGCCTCGAACGCCCGCCCGACGCCGAACACGAACACCGCCGCCAGGATGAATTCCTTGGTCACCCATCCCGCGGCGGAGGCGATGGCCAGGGCCGCGGCGGCGAGCCCTTCGACCGTCTGGCAGATCTGCAGCAGGCGGCGCCGGTCGTAGCGGTCGGCAACCTGGCCCGCCACCAGCATGAAGGCGGCGGCCGGCAAGAACTGGGTCAGGCCGACCAGCCCCAGATCGAAGGCGCTGCCGGTGAGCGCATACATTTGCCAGGCCACCGCCACGCCCAGCATCTGATAGCCCATGGAGGCGCAGGCGCGCGCGCCCCAATAGAGCAGGAACGAGCGGTGGCGGAGGACGGAGTCCGGCAGGGCGGCGGGCGGGTTCATCGGCGCAAGCCGGGTTCCTGCCGCCGGCGGAAGCGTCGTCCAAAACTGCGGAAAGGTTCGTGTTTTGGCGTGGTGGAGCCGAGGGGGGTCGAACCCCTGACCTCCTCATTGCGAACGAGGCGCTCTCCCAACTGAGCTACGGCCCCGCCAAAATGCCACCGCGTGCGGTGCTTGCGAGTGCCGGCATTTACGGCTCGGGCTCGGAGGTGTCAAGGATCAGCCCGGCGCGGCCGCGGTGCCGCGACCGCTTTGCGTTGACGCCGATGCGCCAACGCGCTTATCAAGCGTACGGTGGTCCCCCACCGCTTAGCGGCCCGGCCGTTCGGGATGAATTCCAATGAATCCGTTTCTCTGGCTCATCCATACGCTCATCTGGCTTTACATTTACGTCCTCATCGCCGCGGCCGTGATGTCGTGGCTGATCGCGTTCAACGTCGTCAACAGCTACAATTCCACCGTCCGCACCATCTGGGATACGCTCTACCGGATCACCGAGCCGGGATTGCGGCCGATCCGCTCGATGCTGCCCAATCTCGGCGGCATCGACATTTCGCCGGTGATCCTCATCGTCGCGCTTATGTTCCTCGACCAGCTCGTGTTCTGGCTGTTCGCCTAGGCGTTCGGCGCAGTGACCGCGGCCGCTGCCGCAT
>JBAUOM010000736.1:0-9079 GCA_049579765.1 Xanthobacteraceae bacterium | reverse complement strand
CCTCGATCGCGAGAGGTCTCGGACTGCGCGGCGCGACCGTCACCGACCAGAGCCAGTTCGCGCGCTGTATGCGGCCGACCAGGCGCAGGACACCGCCGCGCTCTGGAGCATCCATGTCTCCGACCGCGTGGTCAGCCCCAGCACGCGGCGCGGGGTGAGGCGGACACGGCAAGATGTGAGGCCCCGGTGTTGCGGCGCGGCCCCGGCCATGACCTACCGGGCCGGCCGGATGTTCTGGTTCATGCGGAACAGGTTGCCGGGGTCGTAACGGCGCTTGATCTCGGCCAGGCGGCGATAGTTCGTGCCGTACGCCTTCTCGACCCGGTCGTTTTCATCGTCGGGCATGAAATTGACGTAGACGCTGCCCGAGGCAAAGGGTGCGGCGGCCTCGAACAGATGGCGCGCCCACGCGACGCAGCCCGCGTCCTGCGCCTTCTCTCGCCAGCGCGTGTGCACGTTCATGACGAAGTGGGCATCGCGATTCGGAAATGCGGTGGCATTGCCGGGGATGCGCGCCATGGCGCCTCCCACATGGGCGATGAACACCTCGCATTCCGGCGACGGCACTTCCCGCACGCTGTTGAGGATCACGTTGATGGCGGCATCCGGAAGATCGGCGAAGTCATGGCTCTTCCAATAGTTGCGCGCACCGGGCGTCAGCAGCGGATCGAATGCCGCCTGCCATGCGGCAAAGGGGTGAGGAGAGATCACGTCGACGATCGGCTTGCCGAGAGCGCGCAGCGCCTTGAGCGCCTTTTCGCCTTCCTGCATGTCACCGGCGTAGCAAGCCGCGAAGATCAGAACGTCCTTGCCGTGCCACTCCGTGGGAAGAAAAGGCAGCGGCGGCGCCTTGCGCATGACGACCCAGATCGTGAGCTCGTCCGGTGCCTGCTTGGCGATGCGGCGGAACTCGCCCAGCAGCTCGCCTGCTTTCTCGAGCGGATGCACGACGAGGCCGGACAGCACCTCCGGGCCAAGCGAATGCAGCTTGAACTCGAAGGAGGTCACGACGCCAAAATTACCGCCACCGCCGCGCAGGGCCCAGAACAGGTCCGGGTTCTCCCTCTCGCTCGCGCGCAGGAGCTTGCCGTCGGCGGTGACGACGTCGGCCGAGATCAGATTGTCGACGGTCAGTCCGAACTTGCGCGTGGTCCAGCCGAAGCCGCCGCCCAGCGTGAGGCCGGCGACGCCGGTCGTCGAATTGATGCCGAGCGGCGTGGCGAGGCCGAACTCCTGCGCCTCCTTGTCGAAGTCCGCCAGCGTCGCGCCGGGCTCGACGCGAGCCGTGCCGGACACGGCATCGACCCGCACCGACCTCATCAAGGACAGGTCGATGAGCAGGCCGCCGTCGCATACCGCATTGCCGGCGATGTTGTGGCCGCCGCTGCGCACGGCAACGAGCAGCTTTTCGTCGTGCGCGAGCTTGACCGCGTTGATGACGTCGGCCGCGCCCAGGCAGCGCACCACCAGGCCAGGACGTCGGTCGACCATGGCGTTCCAGATGGTGCGGGCAGCTTCGTAGCCATCCTCTCCGGGCAACGCGACCGTGCCGCGCACCTTGCCGCGCAAGGCCGACACGGCGTCCTGGGAGATTTTCTTGGTCGACGCGTCGAGCGTTCGGATGGTCAGGTCTGTCATGTTCGCCTCTGCGAGTGGGGTTCGGATGGCCGGGCCCGCCGTGGCGCCCGACATCGCGTCGAACCGCCGCGGTGGCCGGCGGGGCGCCGGCGCCATGGCGTGGACACCTAGCGGCGGGAGCGACGGTAAGCTTGCAGGGGATCTGAAGATTTCCTGGAGATTTCAGCGCGGCCCCGGGACGCAAGTGGCTGCGTCCGACCGTGCGGGAGAGCCTGCTCGCGGGGACAAAGTGAAGTGACGAGGTGGCGGCGATCAAGCGAAGATCAGCCCGATTGAATGCGAATCGGGCCAGCACTGTGCTGTCGTCCCCGCGAAAGCAGGGACCCATATTGCAGAGGCCCTGGTATGTGGCACGATGGGGTCCCCGCGACGCTCGCATAGCGGGGCGCCCCCTCGCGGGGACGACAATCATGTGAATTGATCGGCCGGATTGCGCCGATCGGAAAGGGAGTCGAAGAGTGGCGGAGATCGTCGGTGCCCTGGGCGTGCCGCACACGCCGTTCTTTCCCGCGCTGGTGGAGCGCGAGGGGCCGCAATGCGAGACCGCGCGGTTCTTCGCGTCGGTGACCGCGGAGCTCGAGGCGATGCGGCCCGACCTCATCGTGATGTACGACACCGACCACCTCAACACCTTCTTCTTCGACAATCTTCCCGTGTTCGCCATGGGCGTGGCCGAGGCGTTCAAGGGGCCGAGCGACGAGCCGCGCGCGGTGCCCGTCTACACCAACAGGTCGCGTCCCGACGTGGCCGCGCATCTGCGCCGCGCGGCGATCGAGGCCGGCTTCGATCTCGCCCTCGTGCAGGACTTCACCGTCGACCATTCGGTGGTGGTGCCGCTGCATTTCATGACCCCGCGCATGCAGGTCCCGGTCATCCCGGTGTTCGTGAGCGGGCATGTGCCGCCGCTGCCGTCCGCGCGGCGCTGTTACGAGCTCGGCCTCGCGGTGAAGCGCGCGATCGAGACCTGGCCCGAGCAGCTTCGCGTCGTGGTGATCGGCAGCGGCAGCTTCTCGCTCGAAGTGTTCGGCCCGCGCATCGCGCCGGGGAAGTCCGACGGCGTGCCCGATCCGGACTGGGCGCGGCGGGTCTGCGCGCTCGTCGAGCAGGGGGCGACGAAAACGCTCCTCGCCGAGGCGACGGAGGCGCAGCTCCTGCGCGCCGGCAATGTCGGCGGCGAGCTCCTCGACTGGATCGCCATGCTCGCGGCGGTCGGCGAGCGGCGGCCGAAATTCGTCACGCCGCAGATGGACCAGGGGCACGCCTACGCCGCCTGGAGCTTGAGCTGAGCGGAATCGGAGCTGCGCCATGTCGGTCTATGCCGTGAACAAGCTCTGCCGCGAGCTGCTGCGCGACCACGCCTTTCGCGCCGCGATGAAAGCGGAGCCGGCCAAGGCGATCTCCAAATACGACCTGACCGGGGAGGAGAAGGAGGCGCTGCTCGCGGGCGACGTCGCCCGGCTCTACCGCCTCGGCGTCAACGCCTTTCTCATGGGCTATCTGCCGCGCTTCGAGGTATGCGGGCTCACCATGCCGATCTACAATGAGCGCATCCGCTCGGTTGCCATGGAATAGCGGGCCGATTGGTCCAAGGGAGGAATCCATGAGTGCCGTGGAGACATTATCGTCCGCCGCGCCGGCGAGGAGCATCCCGAGCGGCGAGGAGCTGGTCGCGCGCGCCCGCGCGCTGGCGCCGAGGCTGCGCGAGCGCGCGCTCGAGGCCGAGCGCGACCGCAACATCCCGCGCGAGTCGGTCGAGGAGTACATCGCTTCAGGCCTCATCCGCACCATCATGCCCAAGCGCTGGGGCGGCTACGAGCACGATCACGAGACCGCCTTCGACATCGCCGTCGAGCTCGGCCGCTCGACCTGCGGCTCGTCGGCCTGGTGCCTCAACTATCTCAGCGACCATGCCGGCATCCTCGCGCATTTCCCCGAGGAGGCGCAGCACGACGTCTGGGACAAGAACCGCGACGCCTGCATAGCGACGTCGGCCGCGCCCACCGGCAAGGTCGCGGCCGTCTCCGGCGGCTACCGCCTCGACGGCGAGTGGTCGTGGGCGAGCGGCATCCGCCACTCGCACTGGATCATGATCGGCGGGCTCGTCCACCGCGCCGGCGAGCATCATCCCGACATGCGGCTCTACCTGGTGCCGGTCTCGGATCTGAAGGTGCTCGACACCTGGTACTGCGCCGGCCTGCGCGGCTCGGGCTCGCACACCGTGGCGCTCGACGGCGTGTTCGTGCCCGAGCACCGCAGCGTCTCGTTCGCCGCCTTGCGCGATGCCTGCTCGCCCGGCTCGCAGGTCAACACCGCGCCGATCTACCGCACGCCGTTCATCGCGGTCCACACCTACGCGCTGCTCGGCCCTTCGCTCGGGCTCGCGCGCGGCGCCTATGCCGATTTCGTGCAATGGACGCGCCAGCGCTATCTCACATACACCGCGCTCAACGTCGCCCAGCATGTGCCGGTGCAGATCCGCGTCGCCGAGATCGCGGCGCAGATCGACGCCGCCGAGCTCCTGGCGCGCCGCTGCTTCCGGATCGCGCGCGCGGACTATACGAGCGTGAGCCTGGAGCAGCGGCTGCTCCTGCGCCGCGACTTCACCTACGCCATGCGCATGGTGCGCGCCGCGATGGACGACCTCATCAAGATCAGCGGCTCGAGCGGGCTGCGCGACGACAATTGCGTGCAGCGCTGCTGGCGCGACGTGCACGCGATCTCCTCGCACGTGGTGATGAATTTCGACGTCGCGGCGGAGAACTTCGGGCGCGCGGAGTTCGGCCTGGGGCGCAACGAGGCCTATCCGATGTTTTGAGGGCGTCGGCCCGGCCGCGGTGCATCACACCACGCCATGTCCCCCGCTGCCCCTGAATTCGCTGGCGCCTCCCAGGTGTCCAGGTGCAGCGCAGCACGACCGAAAATCCCCTCGTCCGCTTCTCTGTCGCCGCATGAGGTTCTTGCGGCAAAACGTCCTTGCGTACATTCTTCTTGGCGGCGGCGCTTATCTAGGTGAAGATTGATCGCGCTTTCACCAGCGCTTGTCGGCCGGCGGTCCCGATCAAGGTCGGATATGATTCATCACGTGGCTCGCCCCAGCGCCTGGCTTCCCGGAGGCTTTCCGTGCGCCTGACCCGTCGCTTCCTGCTTCGCAGCGGCACGCTTGCCGCCGTCTCCCCCTTGCTCGGCCAGGCGCCATTGTCCGCGGCACCGGCGCGCGCGCAAACCTCCGAGCCGCAGTGGCGGCACGGCGTGTCGCTGTTCGGCGACCTCAAATATCCGCCCGGCTTCAGGCATTTCGACTACGTCAGTCCGCAGGCGCCGAAAGGGGGGACGCTACGCTTGGTGGCGTTCGGCACTTTCGACAACTTCAACCAGGTCTTGGCCGGGCTCAAGGGCGTGTTCGCCGCCGCCGCCGGCACGATTTGCGACACCTTGATGGTGCCGGCGCTCGACGAGGCGTCGACCCATTACGGGCTGATCGCGGAAGCGGTCAGTCACCCCCCGAACTTCGCCTCCGCCTCCTTTCGCTTGCGCGCCGCCGCCCGCCACCACGACGGCAAGCCGATTACGGTCGAGGACGTGATCTTTTCCTTCGAGACCTACAAGAAATACAACCCCTATATCGGCGCCTTTTACGGTCACGTGGTTAAGGTCGAGCAGAGCGGCGAGCGTGAGATCACGTTCACGCTCGATGCCCCCGGCAACCGGGAGATACCGGCGATCCTCGGGCAACTCAGAGTCCTGCCCAGGCACTGGTGGGAAGGCAGCGACGCCTCGGGCAAGAAGCGCGACATCGGCGCAACCACGCTCGAGCCGCCGCTCGGCAATGGCGCCTACCGCATCAAGGAATTCGTTCCCGGCCGCACGGTGGTTTACGGGCGGGTGAAGGACTATTGGGGCGCCAATCTGAACGTCAATCTCGGGCGCGACAACTTCGACGAAATTCGCTACGACTATTTTCGTGATCCGACGGTCGCGCTGGAGGCCTTCAAGGCCGACAACGCGGACTGGCGCATCGAGAACAGCGCCAAGACCTGGGCCACGGGCTACGATTTTGCCGCGGTCAACGAGAAGCGGGTCATCCTCGAGGAATTCCCCCAGCGCGACCGGGGGCTGATGCGGGCCTTCGCCTTCAACACGCGGCGCGACAAGTTCAAGGATGCGAGGGTGCGGCGCGCGTTCAATTTCGCCTTCGACTTCGAGGAGATGAACAAGCAGTACTTCTTCGGGCAATACAAGCGGATCGACAGCTACTTCGAGGGCATGGAGCTCGCTTGTTCCGGGCTGCCGCAGGGGGAGGAGCTCAAGATCCTGGAGCCGCTGCGCGACAAGGTGCCGCCCGAGGTCTTCACCACCCCTTATTCCAATCCGGTCGCCGGCACACCCGAGAAGGTGCGCGCCAATCTGCGCGAGGGCATGCGGCTCATGCGGGAGGCCGGCTACGAGGTGCGCGATCAGAAGCAAGCCAGCGCGCGGACCGGCGAGGTGCTGAGCGTCGAGATTCTCACCGTGACGAGCGACCCGTTGGGAGGGGAACGCTTCATCTCCTTCTACAAGTCCTACCTTGCCCGTCTCGGCATCGACGTCACCGTGCGAAGCGTCGACGATATCCAATACGAGAACCGATTGCGCGACTTCGACTTCGACATCATCATCGCCTCGTGGCCGCAGTTCCTGTCGCCCGGCAACGAGCAGCGCGACTTGTGGAGCTCTCAGGCGGCCGATACGCACGGCTCGCGCAACTACGTCGGCATCAAGAACCCCGCGGTCGACGCCCTGATCGAGCGCGTGATTTTCGCCAAGAGCCGCAGCGAGCTGGTCGCGGCCACCAGGGCGCTCGACCGTGTCCTGCTGTGGAACCACTACGTCGTGCCGCAATATGCCTACGACAAGGTGCGCGCGGCGCGCTGGGACCGCTTCGGCCGGCACGATCCGTTGCCCAAATATGGCGGCGCGGCATTTCCAACCGTCTGGTGGTGGGACGCCAAACGGGCCGCCCAGACCGGGACACCCTGACGCGACGCTCGCCATGATTGACCCGTCATGCCGGCGCTCGTCGCGGGCATCCACGTCTTGAATCATGAGTCGAAATCAAAGACGTAGATGGCCGGGTCAAGCCCGGCCATCGCGTGGAGAGAGCACCGACCGCTGTGAAGACCGGTATCGGAGCGGGGCGACTTTTCCTCCGATCGTCATCCCGCTTCACCTTCGTGCGGGCATGACCTTTTCCGAAAACCGGCAGCCGCCTTTCGGAATCATGCCCCGGCCCCCGGCGCCATCCGCCCCCGCCTCACAGGAACATCATGCCCCATCTCACAGGAACATCATGACGGATGCGCCCGAGGGCACACCATTCAGTTGGATGATGCCGTCCACGGTCAAATCGGCGTTCGTGTTCAACTGGATGAAGGTGTCGGTGCCGTTGCTGGTCCAGTTGATCTGGCCCGGCGCGGTGAATGCCGCGGTGCCGATGAAGGTGAAGTCCTGGTTGCCGGCGACCGTGTCGTTCGCGTCGATGTTGGTGAAGTGGAGCACGTCCTGCGCAGTGTTGAAGTCCGTGATGATGTCGGGGTCGAAGTTGAACCAGCCGATCTCGTCGACGGACGACCACAGGAACGCGTCGCCGCCGCCGCCGCCGGTCATGGTGTCCTTGCCGTAGCTGCCGTCGATGACGTTGATGCCGTCGTTGCCGATGATGCGATTGTTGTCGAGGCTGCCGGTGAGGCTGACGTTCGCCGTCCCGAGGGCTTGCAGAACCTCGATCTCGGAATAGAGCCCGACGTCGAAGTTCACGTAGGTCAGCACCGTGTCGAAACCTTCGCTTTCGTTTTCAGGCGTGCTATATATGTCGCCGTTTTCGAACAGGCTGTCGCCGGGATTGTCGACGATATAGGTATCGTTGCCCTTCCAGCCGTTCATGGTGTCGGCGCCGCCGCCGCCATCGATGACGTTGTCTCCGTCATTGCCGTTGATGTTGTTGCCGAACTCGTTGCCGGCGAGATTGATGGGCGCCGTCCCCCACTGGGCGTTGAATTGCTCGATCTCGGCGCCGGGCGTCAGGGTGTAGCTGGCGAGGGCCCAGACCACGTCGAACGTGCCTTCGCCGACGTATTCGCGGACGACGTCGCCGGGATTGTCGACGTAGTAGTGATCGCTTCCGGTGCCGCCATACATGATGTCGGCGCCGGCGCGGCCGTCGAGGTTATCCCCGCCGTCCATGCCCCGCAGCACGTTGACGCCGCCATCGCCGATCAGGAAGTCCGAGTAGGCGGAGCCTCTGATGTTCTCGATACCGCTGAGATGATCGGCGACGGCCCAGTCGGGAATATCGTTGGGAAAGGAGCTATAGCCGTGGGAGGCCCGGCCGCTCGTCAGCGAAACCGTGACGCCGATGCCGATGCCGCTGTAGTCGGCGGTATCGATGCCGGTTCCGCCGATCAGGGTGTGGGCGCCGCCAGCCCCCTTGAGCGTATCGTCGCCGCTGCCGCCGTCGAGGACGCACTGGCCCAAGCCGGCGCCGAGGATGTCGTCGCCGCTGCCGCCGTCGAGGTAGTCGTTGCCGCCGCCGCCCTTGATGACGTCGTTGCCTTCGGCGCCGTGAAGCTGGTTGGCGGCGGTGCTCCCGATGATCGAGTCGTTGAAGTTCGAGCCGAAGACGTTCTCGATGCTGACGAGCCTGTCGCCTTCGGCGGAGCCACCGACCCCGCGCCCGGTGTCCAGATTGATGCCGACACCGGCGCTCGAGTCGCCGTAGAACACCGTGTCGATGCCGTTGCCGCCGTCGAGGCGGTCGGCGCCGCCGAAGCCCTTGAGCGAGTCGTCGCCGTTCAGGCCGCTGATGGTATCGCCTGCGGCCGTGCCATAGAGGGTATCGCCGCTGTTGGTTCCGTTGATCGTCGCCATCGCCGCGTCCTTCCATATGTGAATTAAGGGCGCGGATGGCAGGCGAGCGACTTGGTGCCCACCGCCATCCGCCGTTATCTCACAGGAACATCATGACGGCGTCGCCCGAGGGCACGCCGTTGAGCTGGATGATGCCGTCCACGGTCAGATCGGCGTTGGTGTTCAACTGGATGAAGGTGTCGGTGCCGTTGCTGACCCAGTTGATCTGGCCCGGCGCCGTGAACGCCGCGGTGCCGATGAAGGTGAAGTCCTGGTTGCCGGCCACCATCTCGTTCGCGTCGATATTGGTGAAGTGGAGCACGTCCTGCGCAGTGTTGAAGTCCGTGATGATGTCCGGGTCGAAATTGAAGTGGCCGATCTCGTTGATGGACGACCAGATGAACGCGTCGCCGGCGCCGCCGCCGGTCATGGTGTCCTTGCCGTAGCTGCCGTCGATGACGTTGATGCCGTCGTTGCCGATGATGCGATTGTCGTCGAGGCTGCCCTTGAGGCTGACGTTCGCCGTCCCGAGGGCTTGCAGAACCTCGATCTCGGAATA
>JBAUOM010000735.1:0-9834 GCA_049579765.1 Xanthobacteraceae bacterium | reverse complement strand
CTCTGGAATATGGGTCCCCGTTTGCGCGGGGACGACGACAGGGGGCGGTCGAGATCGTGCAGCCGATACTCGCCTCACAGCACGGGGATCTCGCCGCCGTCGATGTCCACCGTCGCGCCGTGCAGCCAGGTCGCGCGCGAGGAAACGATGAAGGTGACGAAATCGGCGACGTCCTCGACGGTGCCGTAGCGGGTGAATCCCGTCTCGCGGCAGAACCGCTCGCGGACTTTGGCCTCCGGTTCTCCGGTCCGCTCGACCTCGGCGCGGATGCGCCGCCACTGCCGCTCGGTCTCGACCAGGCTCGGATGCACGCAATTGACCCGCACGCCGTCCTCCTTTCCCAGGTCGGCGAGGCACTTGGTGAATGCCGCCACCGCGGCGTTGACTGAGCTGCCGATGGTGAAGCTCTTTTCCGGCTTGCGCCCGCTGGTCCCGCCGATCGCGATGAGCGCGCCGCGGCGCTCCTTGAGCAGCGGCCAGGCCGCACGTGCGAGCCGCACATGGGCGAAGAATTTCAGCGCATAGCCGTCTTCCCAATCGGTATCGCTCAGCGTGCAGAAATCGCCGCGTTTGGTGGTGCCGGCATTGTTGACCAGGATGTCGAGATGGCCGAACTCTTCCCTTGCCGCCTCGACCAGCGCCGCTGCCGCGCCCGGCTCGCGCAGGTCGAGGACGCGCACGGCGGCGGTGCGGCCCTTGCCACGGATCGACGCGGCGACCTCGTCGAGCGCGGCTGCGTCGCGGCCGGTGAGCAGGAGGTCGCAACCCTCGTCGGTGAATGCGAGCGCGATGCCGCGGCCGATGCCGCGGCTCGATCCGGTCACCAGCGCGACCTTCCCCTGCAACCCAAGCTCCATGCATCCCCTCCTGCGGCCCGCGCGCGCCGACGGGCGCGCTTGCAATGCGACCTTACCGCATTTGCCGAGCTGAAAAGGGCGCGCCTCCGCCTGCGGCGATTAGGTCAGCTCTGCTGGCTCAAGGCCTTCGCGCGCGTTGCCAGGGATGGGCAAAGGGCGCAGTTTATTATCCCCCTTCTTGAACCGTCGGGATGCAGCGGTCACTCTGGGCTGGGTCGGCAACCCGTCCAGCTCCGGCTCGGTGTCTCGATGCGAGCTGTTCCCTGATGCTCCCACAGGGTCACGGCGCCATTTGAATATCGCGCTCCCGAGGCAGACGCGGCGTGAGGCAAGCTCATGGAGTCCCCGCTGGGCAGCGTCAGCCGCGCACGTGCGGCGCCCGCGAGTTTCTCCATTCCCTCGTAACGGACGATTATCCTGTCCGAGCCGCAGACATACACGACGGTCTTGGCTCCTTGCTCGGCCGATACGTCGCATGCCCACATCGAGGCCAGCATGACGAGGCTGAATAGTGCTAGTCGGTACAAGGGCGGGACTCCATCGATGTCGCGATGGCCGGAATCTCGCCTGCTCAGAGCCTCGACGTCAACGGCCCCTTGGCGGCCGCGAGCGCGCATCGAAGGCTTGGCGCGCCATGGGCGGTGGCCTGGTTGAACACCGCGGCTCCGAGCGCGCTACCGATGCCGCCGGCCCGCAGCACCATCTTGAAAGCCGGGCCTCATCCAAAGCATGGGGTGATGGTACCGCCCTCCCGCGGTGGACCATAGGTCGCTTGAAACATCAGAGCGGCACCTTATCGATCTGCCCATTGGAGCGCACGAACCAGTGCTCGCTCGCGAACGGCTTGCCGGCGAGCCGATCCGCCATCCAATCCGCGACCAGGACCGGCGGAAACGGGCCGAGATTGGCCGCCGGTACGTTGCCGACGGAATGGCGCGATTCCTGATAGACCACCATCTGCTTCGGCCCCTTCACCGTCTCGACGAGCCGCTCGGAATGCTCGACCGGGCTCAATTCCTCGCATTCGCCGGCGACGACGAGATACGGCGTGCGGATCTTCTCGGCGTGGCCTTCCCAGGTGATGGTCCGGCGGAAGCGGTCGAACTCGTCCTCGTCGGTGATGCCCGACATGTACATGAAGCGCTTCTTGAAGGTCGGCGACGCCTCCTGGAAGATGGTGTGGCAGCCCGGCTCGTGACACACCGACATGGCGGCGAAGGCGCGGATGCGCGGCTCGTGCGCGGTGAGAATGGTGCCGAAGAAGGTGCCGAAGCTCGTGCCCGAGCAGCCGATGCGCTCGGCGTCGATCTCGGGCCGGCTGACCAGCCAGTCGACCAGCGGCTTGCCCGCCGCCATCCAGTTCTCCATGGAGAAGTAGACCCCGATCATGGGCGCTTCGTATTGGCCCGGCCCGTCGATCGCGAGCACCGCCATGCCGCGATTGAGAAAGCGGTCGCCGTAGAGCGCGACCGATATCTCTTTGAAGCTGTCCATGCCGGGGACGGCGATCACCACGGGAATGCGCCCGCCCTTGTAACCGGGCGGCAAGTGGAACCAGGCCGGGATTGCCTTGTCCCGGAACGGCACCCATACCGGCTCGACGTGATGATCCGCCAGCGCGGCGTATTTCGCGTAGCACTCGCGCTTCTTGTTGTTGTAGGCGATGTTGGCTTCGTTGTTCTGGTCGTAGGGCCACTGCGCCGCTCCCCAGTGCACCGCCGCCATGAAGTAGTTGTCGCGCGCGGTCACCTTGCGATCGGCCTCCTCGGCCGCTCTCGCCTTGGCCTCGCGCCGGCGCGCGACCGCCTCGAAGGCGGGGCCGATGTCCGCCATCTTCTTCACCCGTTCGCGGATGCCCGCGAAATCGGCATTGGCCTCGTTGCCGCACGGACCGCTGAGATAGAGCGAGCGCGGCTGGTCCCAGTCGATGCCATTGGCGCGGATGATGTTGTCGATGAGCCAGCGCTGCTCCTCGAAACGGCGCACGTGCGGCTCGCCGCGCTTGTCGAGAACCGGTTGCGGCGGTTGGATCACGTTCATCGCATTCCCCCTTGTCGTTGCGTCTGTGGCGTAGCGGCGGTCACCGCGGCTTCGTGCTGACGGTCTTGAGGATCGGCGTCCAGCGCACGAGTTCCTCCCGGAACACTCCCGCCGCCTTGTCGGGGCCGACGCCCAGCACGGGCTCGAAGCCGAGCCTGAGCAATTCGCCTTGGAACTGCGGATCGGCCATGGCCTCTTGGGTGACCGCGTTGATGCGCTCGAGAATCGGCTGCGGCGTGCCGGCGGGAGCGAAGATGCCGAAGGTCGTCTGCGCCACCATGCCGGGCAATCCGGCCTCGGTCGCGGTCGGAATGTCGGGCGCGCTCCTGATGCGGTCGCGCGAGTTCACCGCCAGGATGCGTACCTTGCCGGCGCGATAGAGATCGAGAATCTGCGCGGTGGCGTTGGCCGACAGCATCGGGATCTGCCCGCCGATCAGGTCGGTGACGGCTTGGCCGATGCCCTTGTACGGCACATGCACGATGTCGAGGCCGCCGGCGCGCTGCTTGAACAGCTCGCCCGCGAGATTGGTGATCGAGCCGTTTCCCGCCGATCCGTAGGACAGCTTGCGCGGATTGGCCTTGGCGTAATCGATGAGCTCTCCGAGCGTGCGCGCGGGCACCGCGGGATTGATCACGATCGACGTCGAGCTGTAGGCGAAGACGGCCACCGCGGAAAAGTCCTTGACCGGATCATAGGGCGGGTTGGCCATCGTCGGCGTGAGCAGGACCTGGGTGGTGGTGCTGCCGAGCAGGATGCTGTAGCCGTCGGGCTGCGCATGGGCGAGGTCGTTGGTGCCTATCAGGCCACCGCCGCCGCCGCGGTTGTCAATGACGATGGCGCCGAGCTGCGGCTTGACCTTCTCCGCCCAGACGCGGCCGATCACGTCGTGCACGCCGGCGGGAACCGAGGGGATGACCAGACGGATCGGGCGGGCGGGATAGCGTTCCTGCGCCGCCGCGGGCACCGCGGCCGCGGCCGCAATCGCCGCCGCGAACAGGCCGAGGATCCACACGTCCGGCCGCCGCATCGCGCTCCCCCGAGGTTTGTTCGTGTCGTTCGTGGCCGCCGCGCGGATGTTAGTGAATGCCGCCTGCGGTGCCAATCGTCATCGCCGGGGAGGACGCCGGCCGGCCAGGAGCGCGGCAGCGATGTGCTTGCCCGTGCTTGGAGACTACCGGCGGCCCTTTCGCTGGCGACCTATTCGAGCCCCGCGATCCCGGCCTGCTGCACGACCTTGCCCCAGCGCACGATCTCGGACTTGACGAAGCCCTCAAGTCCTTCGACCGAGGGATTGTCGAAGGAGATCATGCCGAGCCGGTCGACCTCGGTCTTGATCTCCGACAGTGCGAGAACGCCGGTCAATTCGGCGTGCAGCTTTTCGACCACTTCACGCGGGGTCTTGCCGGGCGCAACCATCATGTGCCAACCGGCCGCCGCGAACGCGGGCAGGCCGGCCTCGGCGATCGGTGGAACGTCCGGCAGCGCCGGAACGCGGCTCCTGGTGGTGACGCCGAGCGGCCGCACCTTGCCCGCCCGCAACATTCCGATGGCGGGCGGGATGTCGCAGAACATCAATGGTATGTGTCCGGCAACCACGTCGTTTAGGGCGGGTGCGCTGCCCTTGTAGGGGACATGGGTCATGGCGATGCCGGTCATGCTCATCAAAATCTCGGCGAAGAGATGATGCGGAACGCCGGGCCCCACCGATGCGAACGAGAGCTGCCCGGGCCTTTCCTTTGCGTAGGCGATCAGCTCCGACAGCGAATGGACGGGCAGCGACGGATTGACGATCAACACGAACGGAACCTGGGCGAGGCCGGCGAGCGGAATGAAATCGATGGTCGGATCGTAAGGCAGCTTCTTGTAGAGCGTGACGTTGATCGCCATGGTCGAGCTCGGCGCCATCAGCAGCGTGTAGCCGTCGGGGGCCGCTTTGGCGACGGCGCTCGCAGCGATGATGGTGCCGGCGCCGGGTCGGTTCTCGACCACGAACGTCTTGCCCAGTCGCTGCTCCAGCTTCTGGGCGAGCATGCGCGCGACGATGTCCGTGCTTCCGCCCGGAGAGAAGGGCACGACGATGGTCACAGGGTGCGTCGGGTAATCCTGCGCCGATGCCGCCGACGGCGCGGAAAGTCCTGCGATGGCGGCTCCCGCAAGCCGCAAGAATTGACGGCGAGGCAGCTTCATGATGTGTCCCTCCCTGAAATGCGTGCAACGCCCCGGGCAAAGCGAGGGCGCCGGAGTCGGGTGCTGATTGCACCGGAGCGAGAGCTCGTGATTTTCGAATGTAATGGCGCCTGCCGACGGCATTTGCGCCGCCCGCTGCATCGAACGGGACCTCGGCACGTCCCGCGTGAAAGGCGGCTCGCGAGCAGGCTACAGCAAGGCGGGTGGCCTGGCGAGCGGAAGAGGGGCTGCGGCGGCGGGGCTCGGCCCGCGGTCGTCGACTTCCGGTGGAGGCCTGCGCTTACTAGACTTGGGACAGCGTGAGCGCCGGCGCAGTGCCCCGGCACCGAGGGCGCGAGGGAACCATATGTCGGACGCGCGATCCGAATTGACCGTATCGCTCTGGCGCGGCGCGCAGCAGGGCCGCTACCAGACCTACCGTGTCCCGCTGCGCGAGAACCAAACCGTGCTCGACGTCGTGACCTTCGTGCAGCGCAATCTCGATCCGACGCTGTCCTATCGCTTTGCCTGCCGGGTCGGCGTGTGCGGCTCCTGCGCCATGACGGTGAACGGCCGGCCGCGCTGGACCTGCCGCACCCACGTATCGAGGGTCGCCGACGGCGGCCGCCTGGAGGTCGGCCCGCTCGAGAACCTGCCCGTCATCAAGGATCTCGCCACCGACATGCAGCCCTTCTTCGAGAAGTGGCAGCAGGCGAAGGGCACGTTCGTGCCGTCGAAAATGCGCCACGACGCCATCGATACGATCAAGCCCGACAGTCCGGCGCGCGTCGCCGCGGATGCCGCGATCGAATGCATCAATTGCGGTGTCTGCCATGCCGCCTGCGATACCGTGCGCTGGAACTCCGACTATCTCGGACCGGCGGCGCTCAATCGCGCATGGACGCTGGTGAACGACGCCCGCGACGCCGGCAATGCCCAGCGTCTCCGGGCCGTCGCCGCCAGCGGCGGCTGCCATGCGTGCCACTCGCACCAGTCGTGCCAGGAGCTCTGCCCGCAGGCGCTCAATCCGACCGCCTCGATCGCGGGTCTCAAGCGCCGCGCCATGGCCGCCTATCTCAGGGGCGAGCTCAAGGCATGAACGTGCGCCTCTACGTCTGGCAGCGGGCGACCGCCGCGCTCATGGTGCCGCTGGTCCTCCTGCATGTCGCGGTCATCTTCTACGCCACCCGTCGCGGCATGACGGCCGCGGACATTCTCGCGCGCACGCGCGGCAGCATCCTGTGGGCGTCGCTCTACGGCGTCTTCGTCGTCGCCGCTGCCGTTCACGCCGCGATCGGCGTCCGCAATGTGCTCGCCGAGTGGTCGCCGCTCAACGACCGCGGCGCCAGAATATTCGCCGTCATTTTCGGAACGTCGCTGCTGGCGCTCGGCCTGCGCGCGGTCGCCGCGGTGGTGCTGTCATGACGGCGCAACGATGGCGTCGCCGCGCGAGCCTGCTCTGGATGGCGGCGCTGCTGCATCGCCTCTCGGGCCTGGCGCTGGCCGTTTTCCTGCCGCTGCATTTCCTCGCCCTGGGGCTCGCGATCGAGGGCGAAGCGCGGCTCGAAAGCTTCCTGCGCTGGAGCGATCAGCCGCTCGTGAAGCTGGCCGAAAGCGGCCTCGTATTCCTGGTTCTGGTGCATATGTTGGGCGGAGTACGGCTGCTGGTGATCGAGAATCTCGCTTGGCGCGACGGGCAGAAAGAGCTTGCGGCGATCGCGGCCGGGCTGTCGGCCGTCATCGCTTTCGTCCTGCTGGCGCGCATGTTCTGAGGATCAAATGACCCTCGAACGCCTCAACACCGACATCCTGATCCTCGGCGCCGGCGGCGCCGGCCTGTTTGCTGCGCTGCACGCGCACGACGCCAATCCCGAGCTCGACGTCACCGTCGCCAGCAAGGGCCTGCTCGGCAAGTGCGGCTGCACGCGCATGGTGCAGGGCGGCTACAACGTGGCGGTCAACCCCGGCGACTCGGTCGAGCGCCATTTCATGGACACGATCGAGGGCGGCAAATGGTTGCCGCATCAGGAGCTCGCCTGGACGCTGGTCACCACCGCGATCGAGCGCGTGCGCGAACTCGAGAACGAGATCGGCTGCTTCTTCGACCGCAATCCGGACGGCACGCTGCACGGCAAGGCCTTCGCCGGCCAGACCTTCGACCGGACCGTGCACAAGGGCGATCTCACCGGCATCGAGATCATCAACCGGCTGATGGAGCAGGTCTGGGCGCGTCCGATCCGCCGCCTCGAGGAGCATCGCGCCGTTGCGCTCGTGCCGACCACGGACGGCGCGATCGCCGGTGTGCTGATGATCGACGTTCGCAGCGGCGAGTTCCGCTTCGTGGCCGCCCAGGCGGTGCTGCTGGCGACCGGCGGCGGGCCGACCATGTATCGCTATCACACCCCGTCCGGCGACAAGAGCATGGACGGGTTAGCGATGGCGCTGCGCGCGGGCTTGCCGCTGCGCGACATGGAGATGGTCCAGTTCCATCCGACCGGGCTGCTCGCCGGCCCGGACACGCGCATGACCGGCACCGTGCTGGAGGAGGGGCTGCGCGGGGCAGGAGGCTATCTCCTCAACGGCGCGATGCACCGTTTCATGGGCGACTACGACGACAAGCTCGAGCGCGCCACGCGCGATGTCGTCAGCCGCGCCATCTATGCGGAGATGAGAGCCGGCCGCACCACGCCCCACGGGGGCGTCTATATCAAAATGGGCCACCTCGGCCCGGCGAACGTGGCCAAGCAATTCAAGGGCATGGTGGACCGCTGCCGCGACTGCGGTTTCGACCTCGCCGGCGGGCTGGTCGAGGTGGTGCCGACGGCGCACTACTTCATGGGCGGCGTGGTCTGCCGCGCCGACACCGTGACCGCATCGCCGGGGCTGTTCGTCGCCGGCGAGGACGCGAGCGGCATGCACGGCGCCAACCGGCTGGGCGGCAACGGGGTGGCCAACTCGACCGTATTCGGCGGCATAGCCGGCGACGTCATGCCGCGCTGGATCGCCGCCAATCCCGGCCGGCGGCCGCCCGACGAGGCGATGCTCGATGCCGAGATGGAGCGGGCGCTGCAGCCGTTCTCGCGCAAGGGCGGGGATCTGAACCGCTTGCGCGAACAACTCCTCGATACAATGTGGGACGAGGTCGGCGTCGTCCGCGACCGGGCCGGCCTCGCGCGCGGCATCGCGGCGCTCGAGGCCATCGAGGCCGAGCTGTTGGCGACCGGTATTGCCGATGGCGGCCGCGCCTTCAACCTGACCTGGCACGATTGGCTCAACTTGCGCTCGCTCGTCGAGATCAGCCGGGTGATTGCGCTCGCCGCGTTGAAGCGCGAGAATTCGCGCGGCGCGCATTTCCGTTCGGATTTTCCAGAACCGGGCGAGCTCGCGACGTCGCGCTTCACGCTCGCGCGGCAGACGGCTCAGGGCATCGAGATCACCGATGAGCCGGTCGAGTTCACCCATGTGAAACCGGGCGAGACGCTGCTCCAAGACAAAATCGCAGCCGAATGAGAGGCAAACATGATCTCCCTGTCGTGCATCGAACGCGCCGCGGAGGACCTGATGGCCAAGGCGGCGATCGAGATCCCCGAGGACTATCTCGCCGGCCTGCGCCGATGCGCCGACACCGAGAAAGGCGACCTGTCCGCCTTCGTCATCCAAGCCATGCTGGAGAATTACGAGGCGGCCAAGGAGGATCGCCGCGCCATGTGCGGCGACACCGGCCTGCCGCGCTGGTACGTCAAGATCGGCAATGAAGCGAGGCTCGAGGGCGGGCCGGTGGCGCTCGAAGCGGCGCTGCGGCGCGCGACCGCGCGCGCCACGACCAGCGTGCCGCTACGTCCCAACCGCGTGCATCCGCTCTGGCGTACCGACCACAACAACAATGTCGGCATCGGCGCCCCGGAGATCGAATACGCGTTCCATCCCGACGCCGACTGGATCGAGCTCACCACCGTGCACAAAGGGGGCCTGTTCGGCTCCGACTACCGCATGCTGTTTCCCGGCGACGGCATCGAGGGCATCAAGCGGTTCTACCTCGACACCCTGATCGGCTTCGGCAAGCGCGGGCTTGCGTGCCAGCCCGCCATCGTCGGCGTCGGGCTCGGCGGTTCCAAGGACACATCGATGGTGCTGGGCAAGCAGGCGTCCTGCCTGCGCATCGTCGGATCGCGCAATCCCGACCCCAGGATCGCCGCCCTGGAAGAGGAGTTCAAGGCGCTCGGCAACAGCATCGGCATGGGCGCCATGGGATTCATGGGCACCTCGATGGTGGTCGATTGCCACATCGAGGTCGCCTATTGCCACACCGGCGGCATGCCGATGTCGGTGCACATGTTCTGCCTGTCCTCGCGCCGCGCCTGTGCGCGCATTTCCGCCGATGGCCGGGCGGAGTTCCGCACCGACCCGATGTGGTTCACGGACTATATGCGGCGCGCCACGGTCGAATGGAACGAGGCCGCGGCGGAGGCGGCGGAGTAGGCGATGGCTCCTCTCAAGACGATCCACCTCGATCTTCCGGCGCGAACCGAGGAGCTGCGCAAGCTGGAGATCGGCTCGGTCGCTTATCTCTCCGGTCGCGTCTTCACCGCGCGCGAAGGCGTGTACCAGCGCGCGATCGGGGACGGCGTGGGCATGCCGGCGTCGCGCGAGGCGCTCGGCTTGACCAACTTCCATTGCTCGCCGGCGGCGACGGTCAATCCCGACGGCAGCTACACCGTGGGCGCCGTCACCGCCACGGCGTCGTTCCGCTTCGCCAAATGGCTCGACG
>JBAUOM010000734.1:0-6867 GCA_049579765.1 Xanthobacteraceae bacterium | reverse complement strand
CGCCAGGATCTCGGCCACGGTGCGCTCGAGCACGAGCTCGGCGCGGCGCATCTCGATCGCGGGCGTGTCGGCCGAGCCGGCAAGACGCGTCACGAACGGCATCATCAGCTGCTGACGCAATTCATCGTCGAGCGTGTCGTTGAGACACAGCGCCAGCATGGCAATCGGACGCGAGAACGACGCCGGCAAGTCCTTGACGCGGTAAACCGGGCGATAGGGATAGCCGGCGGCGACGATCGCGGCCTCGTTGACACAGGTGCCGCCGTCCGGTCCCGGGAATTCGTGGCTGCCGCGCAGCAGCCTCCACTCCAGCATCCGCCGGAAACCGGCGGGCGCCGGGCGGGATGACAGCACATTCAACAAGCGGTTGAGGTCGAACATGGGGGCGGGCTCCTTCTCGGCTTGGGCCAAGCCTTAAAGTCTTGGCAACAGGATTTGGCGAATATCTGGCGGGCCGGGGGCCGAGCCACGGCATCAAATTGAATTGATGGTATTGAGCGACCATATGAGGTGGTGCGGGCCCCGAGCCGCTTGCGCCGTGCCCCTATCACGAGGCGGGCGCGGGCGTGGCATAGTCACGGCCCGATTCGTTTGATCCCAGTCGGTGCATGAGACGCATGAGCGCCAAAGCAGCAGCCAAGACTTCCGCCCGCAAAACGGACAGGGACCTTTTCTCGGCCTTGCCCGACACCGCGCCGCGCCGTTCGTCGGGAAAGACGCGCCCCGCCAAGGCCGCGCGCAGGGCCGAGGGCAGCTATACCGCGCACGACATCGAGGTGCTCGAAGGCCTCGAGCCGGTGCGCCGGCGCCCCGGCATGTATATCGGCGGCACCGACGAGAAGGCGCTGCACCACCTGTTCGCCGAGGCGGTCGACAATTCCATGGACGAGGCGCTGGAGGGACACGCCACCTTCATCGAGGTCGAGATGGAGGCGAACGGCTTCGTGACCGTGACCGACAACGGCCGCGGCATCCCCGTCGATCCCCATCCCAAGTTCAGGAACAAGTCCGCGCTCGAAGTGATCATGTGCACGTTGCACGCGGGCGGGAAATTCGAGTCGAAGGTGTACGGGACCTCGGGCGGCCTGCACGGCGTCGGCATCTCGGTCGCCAACGCGCTGTCGGATCGCATGGAGGTCGAGGTCGCGCGCGAGCAGACGCTCTACCGCATGGTGTTCGAGCGCGGCAAGCCGAAGGGCAAGCTCGAGAAGCTCGGCCGCGCGCCCAACCGGCGCGGCACCAAGGTTCGCTTCCGGCCCGATCCCGAGATCTTCGGCGCCAAGGCGCATTTCAGGCCGGAACGCGTGTTCAAGATGGCGCGCTCCAAGGCCTATCTGTTCGGCGGCGTCGAGATCCGCTGGTCCTGCGCGAAGGAGCTGCTGCGCGGCGTCGAGGACGTGCCGGAGAAGGCTACGTTCCATTTCGCCGACGGGCTCAAGGACTACCTGTCGGCGGCGATCAACGGCGCCACCCTGGTGCACCCCGACATCTTCACCGGCAGCGCCGGCAAGATCGGCGTCCACGGCGCGGCGCAATGGGCGGTGGCCTGGACCGGCGACAGCGACGGCTTCCTCTCCTCCTATTGCAACACCATTCCGACCCCAGACGGCGGCACCCACGAGTCGGGCCTGCGCAGCGCGCTGCTCAAGGGCATCAAGGACCACGCCGAGCGCGTGGGCCAGGGCAAGCGCGCGGCGCCGGTGAGCGGCGACGACGTGATGAACGGCGCCGCCTGCATGGTCTCGGTGTTCATTCGCGAGCCGGAATTCCAGGGCCAGACCAAGGACCGGCTGGCGACCGCGGAAGCGACCCGCATCGTCGAGAGCGCGATCAGGGATCCGTTCGACCACTGGCTCGCCGGCAATCCCATCCAGGCGAACAAGCTGCTCGATTTCGTGATCGAGCGGGCGGAGGAGCGCATCCGCCGGCGCCAGGAGAAGGAGATTTCGCGCAAGAGCGCCGTGCGCAAGCTGCGCCTTCCGGGCAAGCTTGCCGACTGCACCAACACCGCCGCCCAGGGCTCGGAGATCTTCATCGTCGAAGGCGACTCCGCCGGCGGCTCGGCGAAACAGGCGCGCGACCGCGCCTCGCAGGCCATCCTGCCGTTGCGCGGAAAAATCCTCAACGTGGCGTCCGCCGGCAAGGACAAGCTCGCCCAGAACCAGCAGCTCGCCGATCTCGTCCAGGCGCTCGGCTGCGGCACCAATGCGCACTATCGCGAGGAGGAACTGCGCTACGAGAAGGTGATCGTGATGACGGACGCCGACGTGGACGGCGCCCACATCGCCTCGTTGCTGATCACGTTCTTCTACCGGCAGACGCCGCAGCTGATCGACAACGGCCACCTCTATCTGGCCGTGCCGCCGCTCTACCGCCTGAGCCACGGCGGCAAGACGTTCTACGCGCGCGACGACAAGCACAAGAACGAGCTGTTGAAAAAGGAGTTCCACCCCAACGCCAAGGTGGAGATCGGTCGCTTCAAGGGGCTCGGCGAGATGATGGCGAGCCAGCTCAAGGAAACCACCATGGATCCGAGGAAGCGCACGCTGTTGCGCGTCGTGGTGGTCGACGACGAGCGCAAGAAGACCGAGAGCTCGGTCGAGCGCCTCATGGGCAATAAGCCGGAAGCGCGCTTCGAATTCATCCAGGAGCGGGCGGAATTCGCCGACAAGGACCTGCTCGACGTCTAGTCCAGAACATGTCCGTGCTGTCATTGCCGGCTTGACCCGGCAATCCATCCCTTTCGCAAAATCGTTGCGAAGGTAGATAGACCCGCGGGTCAAGCCCAGGGTCAAGCCCGCGGCTGACGCATGTGGGTGTGCAAACGATGAACGAGGAAAATGTCCCAGCCCCAAAACGCAAACCGCGCCGGTTCTCACCGGCGCGGTCTCGCGAGGATCCTCGCAAATGGGCGCTCGGGCGCCACAAGCCAGAGGCGCGTGGTTAGGGCGGCGCGGCAGGGCTTGCGCTCTGTACCCTGCTCTTTGCCCACGTGGCCACCCGAGCACGCTCACTCTAACCCAGGCGCCGCGATCTTTCTAGCGCGAGAAAATTTCGTCCCCGCTTTGCACAGGGGCGAACCGGCGCGTGATCGCATCGTACCCCAATTGAATTGACCATCGCGGCCGGCGGGCAATGGTGCGGCCCGCGCAGCCAGCCGGCGGGCAACCGCGTGCGGGTTTCAGCGCGCGACCTGCTTGCTGTCCTTCGGCTCGCTGAATCTCACCGCCAGCAGCCAAGCCACCCACAGGAACACGAAATAGAGCAATAGAAAGATTATCAGGCTTGCCTGCGGCCAGATGCGCTCGACCACGAGCCCGATGAAATAATCGGCGACATCGCCGGCCACCATGAAGCCGACGTAATAGATGATGAGTTGCACGATGAACTCCGCTGGCCCGGCATCGCCCCTGCCCCTCTCCTAGCATGGCGCGTCCCCGCCGGGACTCATTATTTTCGCGCCGCCGGTGTTCGAGGTGCGACCATGATGGTGCGCGGTGCTGACGGTGCAAAACGCCGGCGCTATTGCTCGAATTTCAGATTGGCGGCCTTGACGACCTCGGCAAAGAGCTTGATGTCGCTCTCGATCCGCTTGCGGAACTCCTCGCCCGGACCGCCGCCCGGGTCGACCGCCATGGCCTTGAGCTTCTCGCGCACCCCGGCGTCGGCCAGCACGCGCCGCAGTTCCGTGTCGAGCTTCTTGACGATGGCGGGCGGCGTGTTGACCGGCACGAACACGCCGCTCCAGAGGCCGATATTCACCTCCGGGTAGCCCGCTTCCGCCATGCTCGGCACGTCGGGAAGCTCGGAGGAGCGCTCCGAGCCGGTCACCGCAAGGGCGCGAATCTTGCCGCCCTGCACGAGCGGCATCGTCGGCGGGCCATCGGCGATGGAGAACAAGGTATTGCCGCCGGCAACGCTGAGCATCATCTCGTTGCTGCTCTTGTAGGGCACCGCCACGGCCGGCATTCCGGTCTTCAACTTGAACAGCTCGGTGGTGATGGTGAAGGCGGGCGACGAGGTCGCGTAATTGGATTTGTCGGGATTGGCCTTGCCATAGGCCACCAAATCCTTGACCGATTTGATGCCGTCGTTGGCGGGGCCGGCGAGGATCAGGGGGAACGACGCGATCATGGTGAGCGGCACGAAATCGCGAGTCGGATGATAGGACAGTTTCGGAAAAATCGCGGCGGCGATCGCCATCTGGCCGCTCGCGGCCACCATGACCGTATACCCGTCGGCGGGCTGGTTCTTGACGTACTCGACCGCGATGCGGCCGCCAGCGCCCGGCTTGTTCTCGACGATGACGTTCTGGCCGAGGTATTCCGACATCTTCTGCCCGACCAGCCGCGCGAACAGGTCGTTCCCACCGCCGGCCGCGAAACCGACGATCAGGCGGATCGGCCTGCTGGGATAATTGGCATCGCCTTGCGCGCCCGCCGGCTGGGCTGCAGCGGCGGCAAACGCCGCGAGCGCCGCGGTCAGCAGGGCGCGGTTGAAACCGTTCATGGGCACTTCCTCCGTCCGTATGGTGGCGATAGCGTCTTTCGCAAATGGCGGGCCGCGTCAAGTCCACCGGCGCCGCACGGCATTCGCGACCGGCGCGGCATCCCGCCCGGCGCCGCCGTTTGACGCGGACGCAGGCGGCGTCCTAGGGTCGCGGCGCTTCCTTTCGAGACCTCCACGCGTCCGCAGAGCGAGCACCCGAACCCCGTCCGACCACCGGAGCCGAAGTCCCTCACGACGCGCCGCTTGTCGGGTAAGCTGCGACTTCCGTGTCGGGCGATGAGGCAATAAACGGCGGCAGAATCACCGAATGGCATCTTCCACCGCTGACCACAGCAAGGGCGCCGCCGAAGGCGAAAACGATCTCTTCGGCCATCCGCGCGGACTGACCTTCCTGTTCGCGACCGAGATGTGGGAGCGCTTCTCCTATTACGGGATGCGCGCGCTGCTCGTGCTCTACATGGTGAAATATCTGCTGCTGCCCGACCAGATCGACCACGTCATCGGGCTGGCGACGCTGAAGCACGTGTACGAATCGATGATCGGGCCGCTCGGCGTGCAGCCGCTCGCGTCGCACATCTACGGCCTCTATACCGGGCTCGTCTATCTCACGCCGGTGTTCGGCGGGCTCCTCGCCGACCGCGTGCTCGGCCAGCATCGCACCATCCTGCTCGGGGCGACGCTGATGGCCATCGGCCATTTCATGATGGCGTTCGAATCCCTGTTCCTGTTCGCCCTGACCGTGCTCATTCTCGGCAACGGCGCGTTCAAACCCAACATGTCGGCGCAGGTGGGCGGCCTGTATGCGCCCGGCGATCGGCGCCGCGACCGCGCCTATTCGATCTTCTATGTCGGCATCAACCTCGGCGCATTCCTCGCGCCGCTCGTTTGCGGAACGCTCGGCGAGGAGTTGGGCTGGCACTACGGCTTCACCGCAGCCGGCGTCGGCATGACGCTGGCGCTCGCCATCTATCTCTATGCCATCCCCACGCTGCCACCCGACGAGCTGCACAAGGCGGCGGCCGCAGGGGTCGAGCACGCGCCGCTCAACCGCAGCGAATGGCGCGGCATCCTGACGTTGATCGCGCTCTTCGTCCCGACCACGCTGTTCTGGGCGACCTACGAGCAGCAGGGCAACACCATCGTGCTGTGGGCCGACGATCACACCAATCGCACGATCGATCTCATCGTCTGGCACGGCCAGATCCCGATCACCTGGTTCCAGGCGTTCAACCCGTTGCTGATCTTCGCCTTCACGCCCTTCCTCATCGCGTTGTGGACCCGGCAGGCGCGGCGCGGCGCGGAGCCCACGACGGTCACCAAGATGTCGATCGGCTGCTTCGGCGTGGCGCTCGCCAACCTGATCATGGTCGGCGCCGCCTGGCAGGCGGCGGGCGACGAAGCCAGCTGGCTGTGGCTGCTCGGCTATTTCGTCATCCTCACCATCGGCGAGCTCTATCTTTCCCCGATCGGCCTCTCGCTGGTGTCGAAGGTGGCGCCAGCGCGGATGGTGTCGATGCTGATGGGGTTCTGGCTGGCGACGAGCTTCACCGGCAACCTCCTCGCCGGCTGGCTCGGCAGCTTCTGGAGCGGCATGGACAAGGCCGTGTTCTTCCTGATGATGGCCGGCATCGCCGCGTTCGCCGGCGCGATCATCCTCGCCTTCGATCGGCGGATCGAGGGCGTGGTGCGGGAGCGGGCCGCGGCCGCGTCATGAGTACCGCCATTCGCTCCGCGCCGCGCGCCTTCGATCACGTCGAGACCTGGGTGTTCGACCTCGACAACACGCTCTATCCGCACCACCTCAATCTCTGGCAGCAGGTGGACGAGCGCATCCGCGATTACATCGCGGCCTTCCTCAAGGTCACAAGCGAGGAGGCGTTCCGGCTGCAGAAGGACTACTACAAGCGCTACGGCACCTCGATGCGCGGCTTGATGACCGAGCACGGGATGAAACCCGACGATTTTCTCGATTTCGTGCACCAGATCGATCATTCGCCGCTCGCGCCGAACGCCGCTTTGGGCGCGGCGATCGACCGCCTGCCGGGACGCAAGCTGATCCTGACCAACGGCACGCGCCGCCACGCCGACGCCGTGCTCGCGCGGCTCGAGCTCGACCGCCACTTCGAGGACGTGTTCGACATCCTCGCCGCCGAGCTCGAGCCTAAACCCTCGCCCCGGACCTACGATCGCTTCCTCGCCGCGCACGGCGTCGATGCGGGAAGGGCGGCGATGTTCGAGGACCTCGCCCGCAACCTCGCGGTGCCGCATGCCCTCGGCATGACCACGGTCCTGGTTGTGCCGGAGCACACGCGCGAGGTGTTTCGCGAGGGCTGGGAGCTCGAAGGGCGCGACGCGCCC
>JBAUOM010000733.1:0-2850 GCA_049579765.1 Xanthobacteraceae bacterium | reverse complement strand
TCGCCGGCAGCGCCGCCACCGTGCGCGAGCGGCTCGCGGCCTATGCGCGCGACCTCGGGGTCGGCAATCTCATCGCCATGTTGCAGATCGCGACGCTGCCCGCCGACCTGACGGAGAAGAACCTGCGCCTGTTCGCCAGCGACGTGATGCCGTTCCTGCGCGAGCAGAGCGTGCGCGCGACGCGGCAGCCGATGGAGGCGGCCGCAACGTGAGGACGCCGCAGCCTGCGCTGTCATCATCCGCGCAGGCGGATGAATGACGAATGAAACGGCGGCATGGGCAAATCATGAACACGCACAGCAGACGGATCGGCGACATCGCGGTGACCGCGCTCAGCGACGGCGTGCTCGCCGCGCCGCTCGACGTGGTCCTCGACGTGGACAAAGCGGAGGTCGAGCGGCTCGCCGGCAAGCAACCGGGCGAGCCCCTCCACATCGCGGTGAACGCGTTCCTGCTCGAGCGCGCGGGAAAATACGCGCTGGTCGACACCGGCTCCGGCAACACCATGGGTCCGACGCTGGGCAAGCTGCCGGACAACCTGCGCGCCCTGGGAGTGGCGCCGGAGCGGATCGAGACCATCTTTCTCACCCACCTGCATCCCGACCATTCGAACGGCCTGGTCGATGACGCCGGCGAAGCCGTCTATCCCAACGCGGAACTCGTCCTGCACGAGGTGGAAGCGGCGTTCTGGCTCGATCGCGACGAGGCAACCGGAGCGACCGAGCGCATCCGCCGCAACATCGCCAAGGCCGCGGTGACGACGCGGCCTTATCGCGCGCGCATGCGCACCGTGCGCGAGGGCGAAGCCGTGCCCGGCGTCTCCGCGGTGCCGCTCGCCGGCCATACCCCGGGGCACACCGGCTGGCTCATCCAGTCCGGCAAGGACGGCCTGCTGATCTGGGGCGACGTCGTTCATCTCGCGTCGATCCAGATCCAGCGGCCCGATACCGGGCTCATCTACGACGTCGATCCGCAGGCCGCCTGCGCCACGCGTCGGCGCATGTTCGATCGCGTCGCCGCCGACCAGCTCAAGGTCGCCGGCGCCCATCTGGATTTTCCCGGCTTCGGCGGCATCGTGCGCCGCGGCGCGGGCTTCGGTTTCGAGCCGGACGCGTGACCGTGTGACGCAGGCGCTCGGATGGGCAAAGGCGCCCCCCTCTGCCATGTGACCCAAATCACATTCGTTCGCCGTGGGTGCTGTGCAAGATGCGCCGCGATCCGGGCGGAGTTCCGGGCCGGCCCGCGGGACCATCGCGCCATCCCGAAGATGAGTATTATCATGCTTGGACGACCGAGATGCCGTGGGCGATGCGCGTATCGTTGGAGCGGGTCATGAGATCGACGTGGCGGAGCGGCCTGGCCGCTGTCGTTGTCCTGGGTTTTATGGCGGCAGACGCGGTGTTGTTGCAGCCGGCCGCACAGCAGATCGACGCTGCGGCCGCGCAGAAGCGCTTCCAGGATCTCTACGCGGCCGGCAACTATTCCGCCGCGCTGGCGGAAGCCCAGAAGGCCGAGGCTGCCGCCAAACGCGCCGGCACCAACAACTTCGCCTATGTCTCGGCGCTGAACGATCTGGCACGCGCCCACCAGGCGCTGGGCCGCTACGGCGAGGCCGCCGGAATGTTCAAGCAGGTGCTCGGCACGCTGCAAAAGAATCTCCCGGCGGGCGATCTTCGCCTGGCCCAGCCCCTCGCCAACCTCGCCACGGTGTACTTGCTGCAGGCCAATCCCGGCGAAGCCGAGAAACTGTACAAGCGCGCGCTTGACATCACGACCAAGGCGCAGGGCACCGGCAACACGGCCGTCGCCACGCTCATGAGCAATCTCGGCGACGTCTACAAGAGCCAGGCGCGCTACGAGGAAGCCGAGGCGCAATACAAGCGCGCGCTCGACACCGCGGAGAAGACCGCCGGCCCGAACAGTCTCCTGGTCGCCCTCATCCTCAACAACCTCACCAAGGTCTACGAGGATCAAAGCCGCTTCGCCGAGGTGGAGGAGGCGGGCCGGCGGGCGCTTGCCATCCGCGAGAAGGCGCTCGGCCCGAACCATCCCGACGTGGCCGCGAGCCTGAACAACCTCGCACACTTGTACGAGCGGCTCGGCCGCTACGCCGAGGCCGACAAGCTGTTCCAGCGTTCCATCGAGATTTGGGAGAAGGCGCTGGGCCCCAAGCATCCCTACCTTGCCACCTCGCTGCTCAACCTGGCCGGCGTCTACGCCGATGAGGAGCGCTTCGACGAGGCGGAGGCGCTCTACAAACGCGCGCTTGGCATCCGGGAGGCGGCGTTCGGCCCCAATCACTCCGATGTCGCCACCGTGCTCAACAACCTTGCAGCGATCTACGAAGCTCAGGGCCGCGCCGAGGACGTGGAGACCTTTTCCAAACGCGCGCTCGCCATCGTGACGAAGGCTCTCGGCCCGAACCACCCCGACACCGCCAAGGTGATTCGCAAGCTCGGCGCCGCCTATGACGCGCAGGGTCGCTACGCCGATGCCGACGCCCAGTTCAAGCGCGCGCTCGACATCGCCACGAAGGCGTTCGGCCCGGATCACCGCTTCCTCGCCGCCGTGCTGATCAATCAGGGCGAGCTCTACGAGCACCAGCGCCGATATGACGAGGCCGACCGGGCCTACAAGCGGGCGCTCGAGATCAACGAGAAAACACTCGGCCGCAACCATCCGCAGGCGGCGCGAGCCCTCAACCACCTCGCGCTTTCCAGCCTCGCGCAAGGCAAGCCCGCCGAGGCACTCGCCTATTCGCGCAGGGCGACCGCGGCCGTGCTCGCGCATGCCACGCTCGGCGAAGCGGCCGGACGGCAGGCGCGCGAGGCGGGCGGATTGATCGAGCAG
>JBAUOM010000732.1:0-6525 GCA_049579765.1 Xanthobacteraceae bacterium | reverse complement strand
GCGCCACGCTTGCGCGTGGCGCTGATCGCCCGGGGATGGGCTGGGCTCACCTTCCGAACCGCTCCGCCGCGTAAGGCGCGGGGTCGCAGAACGGCGTCGCCCCGGTCATCATCTCGGCCATGAGCCGCCCGGTGGCGGGGCCGAGCGTCAATCCCCAGTGGGCATGGCCGTAGGCGAGCCACAGGCCGTCCTGCCCGGGCGCCCGGCCGATCACCGGCCGGGAGTCCGGAAAGCACGGCCGGCTGCCCATCCAGGGTGACGCCTCCACCCGCCCGCCGAGGGGAAAGAGCCCCTGCGCGGCAGGCAATACCCGGTCGAGCTGCACCGGCGTCGGCGGCGCGTCGCGCGCGGCGAATTCAACCCCGGTCGTGAGCCGGATGCCCTGCTCCATCGGCGCGAGGCAGTAGCCGATCTCGGCGTCGAGCACCGGTCGGCTAAGGGCGGCGTGGCCGGCCGGTCGGTAGTGTCGGTGGTAACCGCGCTTGATGCCGAGCGGCAACCTGATGCCGAGCGGACCGAGCACGTCGGGGGCAAACGGCCCCAGCGCCACCACTGCCTCGCGGGCGTCAATCGGGCCTTGCTCCGTTTCGACCCTCCAGCCGCCGTCAGCGCGGTGCAGCGAGCGGGCATCGCCGCGCAACACCACGCCGCCGAGCGCGGCGAAGCGCGCCGCATAGGCGGTGGTCACGGCAAGTGGGTTGGTCACGCTGGCGACGCCTTGCCAATGCACCGCATGACGGAACACCGGCAGCAGGCTGGGCTCGAGCTCGAGCGTGGCGTCCGTGCCCAGGACGCGGTGCGGAACGCCGAAGTCCTGCGCCAGCGCAAGCTCGTCCTTGAGCGCGCCGAAGCCGCGATCGCCGCGGTAGAGCTTGAGCCAGCCTTCCCTGCGCAGGTAGCGGCTCGCGCCGGCGTCGGCGAGCAACGCCTCGTGCTCGGCGACCGCACGCGCAAACAGCGGGCGCACGAGACGCACGGTCTCGAGCAGCCGCGACCGCGTCGAGGCGGCGCGAAAGGCGACGAGCCAGGGCACCACCTGCGGCAGGAACGCCAGGTGATAATTGGCTTCCGGGGCGCGCTTGAGCGCCACCCGCAGCAGGGCGAGCGGGTTGGGCGGAAAGGCCGGCGGAAAGATGGTGTTGCCTTCGATGATGCCGGCATTGCCGTAGGAGGTTTCCTCGCCCGGAGCCCGCCGGTCGAGGAGCGCGACCGCAAGCCCGCGCTTGACCAGATGCAGCCCGATCGAGGTGCCGACGATGCCGGCACCGAGGACGACGGCGTCCACGCGTGCCATGATGTTTCCTCCGAGCATTTGCGCCGCCCGTGGACGCGGGCAGCTGCAATCTCACCGACCGACACGAACCGAGCCGTTATATGGCCACGGGTACCGATCGCGGTAGTCGCAGCAACGCCGTCGAGTCTGCTCGCGCATCGCGCGCAACGCGTTGCCCCTGCCGATGCGCCGTGTTAGGCGAGCGCGACGCCCGGAGGACTGGATGGCCCATCCGCTCATCGTCGCCCCCTCGATATTTGCCGCCGACTTCGCCAAGCTCGGCGAGGAGGTGCGCGCCGTCGATGCAGCCGGCGCCGATTGGATCCACGTCGACGTGATGGACGGGCATTTCGTGCCCAACATCTCGATCGGCCCCGACGTGGTGCAGGCCCTGCGCCCGCATACCCGCAAGCCGCTCGACGTGCACCTGATGATCGCGCCCTGCGATCCCTACCTCGGAGCCTTCGCCGCGGCCGGCTCCGATATCATCACGGTCCACGTGGAATCGGGCCCGCACGTGCATCGCTCGCTGCAGATGATCCGCGCGCTCGGCAAGAAGGCGGGCGTCACGCTCAATCCCGGCACGCCCGAGAGCGCGATCGAGCCGGTGATCGATCTCGTCGATCTCATCCTGGTGATGTCGGTCAATCCCGGCTTCGGCGGCCAGGCCTTCATTCCTTTCGCGGTGGAGAAGATCGCGCGGCTGCGCGCGCTCGCGGGAGCGCGCGCGATCGACATCGAGGTCGACGGCGGCATCACGGCGGAGACCGCACCGCTGGTCGCACGCGCCGGCGCCAATGCGCTGGTCGCCGGCTCGGCGGTGTTCAAAAACGGCGGGCCTGAGCGCTATCGCGCGAACATCGCCGCTATCCGCGGCGCCGCGGCGCAGGCGCGCGGGGAGGCAGCGTAATGGGCGTCCTCATCGACGGCACCTGGCGCGATGGCGAGCTCCCGCAGGAAACCGGAGCGAGCGGCGACTTTCGCCGCGCGGACAGCCGCTTTCGCGACCGCGTCACGGTGGACGGCTCGTCCGGATTCAAGGCCGAGGCCGGCCGCTACCACCTCTACGTCGCCCATGGCTGCCCGTGGGCGCACCGCACCTTGATCTACCGATCGGTCAAGAAGCTCACGGGCGCGATCACAGTCGCCTATGCGGTCCCGGGGCTTCGGCAGCAGGGCTGGACCTTCGCCGACGATCCCACCTTCCCGGACTGCACGCCCGACACCGTGAACGGCTTCCGCTACCTGCACGAGGCCTACACCGCCACCGATCCGCACTACACCGGCAAGGTCACCGTCCCGACCTTGTGGGACAACAAGACCAAGCGGATCGTCAACAACGAGTCGTCCGAAATCATCCGCATGCTCAACAGCGAGTTCGACGGCATTGCGGGAGAGCGTACCGATTTCTATCCCGCGCCGCTGCGGGCCGAGATCAATCGGCTCAACGACGTCGTCTATGCCAGTGTCAACAACGGGGTCTACCGCTGCGGCTTCGCCAAGTCGCAGGCGGCCTACGAGGCGTCCTATGACGCGCTGTTCGCCACCCTCGACGACCTCGAAACGCGCCTGTCGCGGCAGCGCTACCTGCTCGGCCGTCAGATCACCGAGGCCGATTGGCGCCTGTTCCCGACGCTGGTCCGCTTCGACGTCGCGTATTTCTCGCTCTTTCGCTGCAACCGGCAGCGCATCGCCGACTACCCAAATCTCTCGAACTACATGCGCGAGCTTTATGCGCTGCCCGGCATCGCCGAGACGGTGAAGCCGCGTTATTACGTCATCAACTACTGGTCGATCGCGCGCGTCAACCCGACCGGCATCATCCCGAAGGGAACCCCGGTCGACTACACCGCCCCGCACGATCGCGCCCGGATTGCGGGTTAGACTGCGGCCGCGGCCATTGTAGAAACAATGCAAATACGATGACCGCGGAGCGGCGAGCACCAGTGCGCGATACTTCGCGCGCTCGACCGGGGACACGAGCGCGTCGCCGCCAACGCGCGCAGTTCGCAGCCCGCATGGACCGGGAGCGGTATGCGGGGGCGGTCGTGCCGGGTGGCACACCCGGATTTCGCTTCAAGCTTGCGCAGACTGCGTAAACTTGCCTGCGCTGCTTCATCCGGGCTAAGCCGATCGCGTCGTTGCCTGTTATGCGCTCGTCCGCCCTGCCCCCTTTTGCCCCGTAGGTCCACCGTCCCATGTCTGCTTGGTGACGCCGCGCTCACGCAGCTTGTACTTTTGCACCTTGCCGTTCTCGGTGGTCGGCAGCTCGCTCATAAATTCGAGATACCGCGGCACGGCAAAATAGGGCAGGCGCGGCGCGCAGTAGGCGATCAGCTCCGCCGGCACGAGCGCGCGGCCGGGGCGGAGAACCACGGCAGCCATGACCTCATCTTCCGCCAGCGACGAGCTGACCGGAAAGACCGCGGCATTCGCCACGGCAGGATGACCGAGCAGGACCTGCTCGACCTCGAAGGACGAGATGTTCTCGCCGCGACGGCGGATCGCATCCTTGAGGCGGTCGACGAAGCGGAAGTAGCCGTCGGCTTGGCGCACGACGCGATCACCCGTGTGAAACCAGAGGTTGCGCCATGCTTCGACGGTCTTTTCGGCGGCGCCGAAATAGCCGGTCGAGAAGGCGAACGGCTCGTCGGCGCGGACGATGAGCTCGCCGGCGATGCCGTCAGGAACGTCATCGTCCTGATCGTCCACCACACGCGCCTCAAACCCATCGTAGACCGGACCCATCAGCCCCGGCTTTTGCCGCTCGACCGTGGTGCCGAGCACGAAATTGGTTTCCGTCGAGCCCCAGCCATCGAGCAGACGGATGCCGGTGCGGCGCGTGAACGGCTCATGAAATTGCGCTGGCACACCCGGCGCCAAGGCCATGCGTGCCGTGTGGGCGCGCTCCTCCGCGCTCTCCGGCCGTGACAGCAGGATCGGAACCATGGCGCCGAGCAGGTAAGTGACGGTCGCCCGGTGGCGCGCCAGAGCGGGAAAGAAGCCGGAGGCCGAGAAACGCGTCTCGTAGCGGACCGAGGCACCGGTCAACAGCGCCTGATAAAACGTGTTGATCGCATTGGTGTGGAACAAGGGCAGGCTGGTGCACAGGACATCGTCGCTCTGGATCTCAAGCAGCGCCGCGCTGTTCACGCCCCACCAGAAATATTGCGCGTGCGGACAGCACACCCCCTTCGACGGACCGGTCGTTCCCGATGTGTAGAGGATCATCCCCAGATCGGATGACTTCAGCGTTGCCGGCGGAATGCTCTCGTGCTGCGGGGGCATTGTCCTCGCAACGATGCTGCCGAAGCGGAGCCCTCCCGGCGCGCCGACGGTCCAGATCGCTTCGAGCGCCAGCGCGCTCGGGTCGAGCATGGCCAGGTTGTCGGCGTACTCCGCTTCCGTCACCAGGAGGCGCGCGCCGCTGTTCGCAAGCACGTGCTGGAGCTGCGGACCGCGCGACGCGACATTGATCGGCACCGCGACCGCACCGAGCCAACCGCAACCAACCAGCAAGCCGAGAAACTCGATGCGGTTCGAGCAGATGATCGCCACGCGATCGCCCGCGACGATGCCCGCCGTGCGCAACGTGGCGGCGACCCGTGCCGCCGCCGCTGCCGTTTCCGCATAGGTCCAGCGGATATCGCCCGCGGCCGCCAGCGGCCTGCCGCCATGGCGCTCCCCCTGGCGCACCAGCATCGCCGGGAGCGTGCGTTCGGCCGGACCAAAGGAGGCAGACAAGTGCCTCCGCAACGCCGATCCCGTGCGCATGGCGCTCAATTCTCTTTGCCGCCCAGATAGCTGGCGACGACCTTCGGATCGTGGATGAGGTCCGCGGCCTTCCCGCTATGGACAATGCAGCCGGTTTCGAGAACATAGCCGAAATCGGCGCTTTCGAGCGCGGCGCGGGCGTTCTGCTCGACCAGCAGGATCGAGACACCGAGCTCGCGCAGGCTGGTGACGATGCGGAAGATCTCGCGCACGATCAGTGGCGCGAGGCCGAGACTCGGCTCGTCGAGCAGCAGGAGCCGCGGCTTCATCATCAGCGCGCGCCCGAGCGCCAACATCTGGCGCTCGCCGCCGGAGAGGGTGCCGGCAAGTTGCGCGCGCCGCTCCGACAAGCGCGGAAAGCGGGCATAGACATGCTGCAGATCGCGCTCGACCGCCGCGCGATCGTTCCAACGCGTATAGGCGCCCAGGATCAGATTGTCCGCCACGGTCATCTCGGTGAACAGCTCCCGGCGCTCCGGCACCAGACAGATTCCCTTGCGCACGCGCTCTTCCGTGATCAGGCCGGAGAAGTCCTGCCCGTCGTAGCGGCTTTCGCCTTTCGCCGGCAGCAGACCCATCAGCGCGGCAAGGAGCGTGGTCTTGCCGGCGCCGTTGGGGCCGATCACGGTGACGATCTGGCCCGCTTCCATCTCCAGGCTGACCCCGCTGACGGCCTCGACCTTGCCGTAGCTGACGTGCAGGTCCTTGACCGAGAGCAGCGCGCTCATGCGACACCGCCCAGATAGGCTTCCTGCACGCGCGCATCGGCGCGGATTTGTGCCGGCAGGCCCTCCGCGAGCTTGACGCCGAAATCCATCACGACAATGCGGTCGACCAGATTCATCACGAATTCCATGTCGTGCTCGACGAGCATAATGGTCATGCCTTCGCTGCGCAGTAAGCGGAGGAGGTCGGACAGCGTCTTTTTCTCCAGCCGCCGCAGACCCGCTGCCGGCTCGTCCAGGACGACGACGATCGGATCCGCCGCCAGCGCCCGCGCGACTTCGAGCAGGCGCTGCTGGCCGAGTGGCAGATTGCCCGCGATCTCGCCAAATTTATCGGCAAGCCCCACGCGCTCGAGCTGCCGCAAGGCCTCGGCGCGCGCCGACTTTTCCTCGGCGCGGTCAAGACGAAGGGCGCCGGCAAGCAATCCCGAGCGGGTGCGGGAGTAGGTCCCGAGCAGGACGTTGTCGATCAGCGTCATGTTCGGCCGCAATTTGACGTGCTGGAACGTCCGCGCCATGCCTTTCGCCGCGATGTGGCGCGGCTGCCGATGCGTGACATCATCGCCGAGGAAGACGATGCGACCGGCATTGGGGTTGAGCGTTCCGGTGATCAGGTCGAGCAGCGTGCACTTGCCGGCGCCGTTCGGCCCGATCAGCGCCAGTACCTCGTGCGATCGCACCTCGAAGCTCACGTCGTTGACCGCCACGAGAGCGTCAAATCGCTTGGTGGCGCCCTCGATCTTGAGCACGGTC
>JBAUOM010000731.1:0-8907 GCA_049579765.1 Xanthobacteraceae bacterium | reverse complement strand
AGGCAAGCCTGCGCCCGCTCCGCCGGCCGCCGCCCGCGCCCGGGGGGGCGGAAAAACTGCTGATTCCATCGCCATGTGATTGACGCGTGTCGATTTTCTGGAACGACGCAAAAAAAGACCTTATAAGCCATGGTCCCGCGCCCACTTTCAACCCGCGCGGTGCTCGCGGCCCATGATGAGGAAGCGTTTCCGGTATGTCAGTACCGGACAGCCGCCGCCCTCTCGGCTGGATGGGAATCGATCGCCATGACGTCACTCGACAGCTTTCGCTGCTGCAAACCCCTGAAGGTCGGCAGCAAGACCTACGCCTATTACAGCCTGCCGGTCGCCGAGAAGAACGGTCTCAAGGGGATCTCGCGGCTGCCGTTCTCGATGAAGGTGCTGCTGGAAAATCTCCTGCGCAACGAGGACGGGCGCTCCGTCTCCAAGGAGGACCTCCAGGCGGTGGCGCAGTGGCTCAAGACCAAGACCTCGGACCGCGAAATCGCCTTCCGTCCGGCGCGGGTATTGATGCAGGACTTCACCGGCGTCCCGGCGGTGGTCGACCTTGCCGCCATGCGCGATGCCATGAGGGCGCTGGGCGGCGATCCGAAGAAGATCAATCCTCTCGTCCCGGTCGATCTGGTCTGCGATCACTCGGTGGCGGTCAACTTTTTTGCCACCAACACCGCGGTCAAGAAGAACGTGGAGGAGGAATACCGGCAGAACCGGGAACGCTACGAATTCCTGAAATGGTCGCAGAAGTCGTTCGACAATTTCAGCGTGGTGCCGCCCGGCACCGGCATCTGCCATCAGGTCAACCTCGAATACCTCTCGAAGACGGTGTTTTCGAAGAAGGACAAGGTCAAGCTCGACGGCAAGCCCGTCGTCGCCGATGTCGCCTATCCTGACACCCTCGTCGGCACCGATTCCCACACCACCATGGTCAACGGCCTCGCCGTGCTGGGCTGGGGCGTCGGCGGCATCGAAGCGGAGGCGGCCGTGCTCGGCCAGCCCTATTCGATGCTGCTCCCCGAGGTCATCGGCGTGAGGCTGACCGGCAAGCTCAAGGAGGGCGTGACCGCGACCGACCTCGTGCTCACCGTCACGCAGATGCTGCGCAAACGCGGCGTGGTAGGCAAGTTCGTGGAATATTTTGGCCCGGGCCTCGCCAACCTCACGATCGCGGACCGCGCCACCATCGGCAACATGTCGCCGGAATACGGTGCGACCTGCGGCTTCTTCCCGGTCGACGACGACACGCTGAAATATCTCGCGGATACCGGCCGGCCGGCAGCGCAGATCGCGCTGGTCGCCGCCTACACCAAGGCGCAAGGCATGTACCGCACCAAGTCGACCCCGGACCCCATCTTCACCGACGTGCTCAAGCTCGAGCTGTCGCAAGTCGAGCCCTCGCTCGCCGGGCCCAAGCGCCCGCAGGACCGCGTCCCGCTCAAGGAGGTCAAGGCCGGCTTCGCCTTGGCGATGGAGAAGGAGTTCAACAAGGGCGGCGATGGCGGCAAGGACATCTTCGACTTGCATCCCTCGCTCGCCACCTCACTCGACAAGAGCTTCGCCAAGGCCGGCGCGCCGAAGCGGGTGCCGGTCGAGGGCCGCCAGCACGATCTCGGGCACGGTGACGTGGTCATCGCCGCCATAACCTCCTGTACCAACACCTCGAACCCGAACGTGATGATCGGCGCCGGGTTGCTGGCGCGCAAGGCGGTGCAGAAGGGCCTGACGGTGAAGCCCTGGGTCAAGACGTCGCTCGCGCCGGGTTCGCAGGTGGTGGCCGAATATCTCGACAAGTCCGGGCTGCAGAAGGATCTCGACAAGCTCGGCTACAATCTCGTCGGCTTCGGCTGCACCACCTGCATCGGCAATTCCGGCCCGCTCGCGCCGGAGATTTCCAAGGCGATCAACGAGAAGGATCTTGTCGCTGCCGCCGTGCTCTCCGGCAATCGCAATTTCGAAGGGCGTGTCAACGCCGACGTGCGCGCGAACTATCTCGCCTCGCCCCCGCTCGTGGTCGCCTACGCGCTGGCGGGCTCGATGTATTCCGACCTTCTCAAGCAGCCGCTCGGCGTCGACAAGAAGGGCAAGAAGGTCTTCCTCAAGGACATCTGGCCGTCGAGCCGCGAGATCAGCGGCGTCGTGCGCAAGACCATCAACAAGCAGATGTTCGTGAAGAAGTACGGCGACGTCTTCAAGGGCGACTCCAACTGGCGCGCGATCAACGTCAAGGGGGGATTGACCTACGCCTGGGACAAGAAGTCGACCTACGTCCAGAACCCGCCTTACTTCGTCGGCATGGGGCGCCATCCGGCGCCGCTGACCGACATCGTCGATGCGCGGGTGCTCTGCCTGTTGCTCGATTCGATCACCACCGACCACATCTCGCCGGCCGGCTCGATCAAGGTCGATTCTCCCGCGGGCAGATACCTCATCGACCACAAGGTGAAGCCGGCCGATTTCAACCAGTACGGCACGCGCCGCGGAAATCACGAGGTGATGATGCGCGGCACCTTCGCCAACATTCGCCTCAAGAACCAGATGGTGCCGGGCGTCGAGGGCGGCGTGACCGTCCACTATCCGTCGCGCGAGCGCATGTCGATCTACGACGCCGCCATGCGCTACAAGAAGGACAAGGTTCCCCTCGTTGTGTTCGCCGGCAAGGAGTACGGCAGCGGGTCCTCGCGCGACTGGGCGGCGAAGGGACCGAATCTGCTCGGCGTGCGCGCGGTCATCACGCAGTCGTTCGAACGCATCCACCGCTCGAACCTGATCGGCATGGGCGTGTTGCCGTTGTGCTTCGAGGAGGGTACGTCGTGGCAGTCGCTCGGGCTAAAGGGCGACGAGCAGGTGACGATCCGCGGACTGCACGGCGAAATCAAGCCGCGTCAGCGGATGATCGCGGAGATTGTCGCCGCCGACGGCGGGCTCAGGCGCATCCCGCTGCTCTGCCGCATCGACACCGTCGACGAGCTCGACTACTTCAAGCACGGCGGCATCCTGCAATACGTGTTGCGGCAGCTGGTCGCGGCTTAGTGCGTGCTGCCACGCAGCATCACCGGGTCACCTCGAATTGAGTGGCGGGTGATCGCGCGCTTGCTTATGACTCCAATGACGCGAAAAAAGGGCGGAAGCGGGGACCCGGCGCGCGAGGGACCGGAAGGACCATGATGGTACGTCGTTGTGTCGTCTATGCGGTGGCCGTCGCCTGCTCGTCCGTGGCATCGCATGCATTTGCGCAAGCCGAGCCGCGTGCCGTCATCGAGCTCTTTACCAGCCAAGGTTGCTCGTCCTGCCCGGCGGCCGACAGGCTGCTCGGGGAGCTCGCGGCCGATCCTTCGCTCGTCTCCATCAGCGTCCCGATCGACTATTGGGACTATCTCGGATGGAAGGACACGCTCGCCGATCCCCGCAACACGGCGCGGCAAAAGGCCTACGCCCATGCGCGCGGCGACGGTCAAGTCTACACGCCGCAAGTGGTGGTGAATGGCAGCTTGCACGCGCTGGGCAGCGATCGTGCGGCAATCGACCTTGCCATCGCCAAGAGCCGCGGTAACGGTGCCATGTCGCTGCCGCCGGTGAAGCTTGGGTTCGACGGCGGGCAACTCCATGTGGCGGTTCCCGAGGCGGACGCGCGCGCGGGCGCCGAGGTCTGGCTATGCGGGTTGATGAAGGCCGCCAGCGTCGCGATCGGGCGCGGCGAGAACAAGGGACGCACGGTGACCTACCACAACGTCGTGCGGCGCTGGATCAAGCTCGGCGATTGGAGCGGCAAGGCCCATTCGTGGAGCGTCCCGCTGCAGGCGCTCAAGGGGGACGGCATCGACGAAGCCGCCGTGCTGGTGCAGAGCGGCACCAAGGAACGGCCCAAGGCGATCCTCGGCGCGACCCTCGCGGCCGTCCAGTAATCGCACCACAGAGCGAAGGACGACAAAGGGGGCTACGACCTTCCGTCGTCCCGCGCCCTCTCCCAAGAAAATGGCCGGCTGCGCCGACCTCAAACGGGTGCCAACTCGCGGGCGCGTGCTGCAGTACGCGCCGGAATGAGACGGGCCTGATCTACCTCGAACTCCGGGGGGCTGGGGGGCTGAGAAATCCGGCGCTCGTAGGCAGACCAGACCCTGATCTTGTTTCGCCTTCCAGCTTGGCGCGTGCTTGACGGCAATTAGGCAGCATTATGACTCCCCTAACGAATCTGTGATGCGCGGGGCGTGATGGAAGGGCTGCGGGCGCGCGCCGCGGATGCGATCCGTTTCCGCTTGCCGACGCCTGCGTCCGGCGCGATCATTGTCATCCACCCGTCACACCGAAGGAGGCGCCGCGTGAGCTACGGCGAAACAGAACCAGGCCAGTTGCACGGGGGCGAGATCCCGGGCGCTCCGCCCCTCGCCCCCGCAAGCCGAGTAACCTTCGACCGGCGCGAGCTCAACCGCATCCTCGGGCTCTATGGGCGCAAGGTCGCCGCCGGCGAATGGCGCGACTACGCCATCGATTTCCTCAGGGACCGGGCGGTGTTCTCCGTTTTCCGCCGCGCCTGCGAGGTTCCGATCTACCGCATCGAGAAAAGCCCCAAGTTGGCGCGTCGGCAAGGCGCCTACAGCGTGATCTCTGCGACCGGTCTCATCCTGCGCCGCGGGCATGAACTCGAGAGTGTGTTGCGCGCGCTCGACAAGTCGCTGAGCGTGGTGGCGGGGTGATCCGCTTTCGCGTCGCCGACCCCGTGCGAAACACGCACGAACATCGTGGACGCGGGATTTTACGGCCCCATCGTCGCGCCGCTCCCGAGCGGTCGCTGCATCAACACGGTGTCGAGCCAGCGCCCGAACTTGAAGCCGACGTGCTCGAACGTGCCGACGAGGCGGAAACCGGCCGCGCGATGCAACTCGACCGAGGCGGCATTGGCGGTATCCCCGATCACCGCGATCATCTGCCGGAAGCCGCCCGCTTCCGCCTCCGCGATAAGCCGCGCGAGCAGGGCGCGGCCGATCCCGCGCCGCTGCGCTTGCGGGGCGACATAGACCGAATCCTCGACGCTCCAGTGATAGGCCGGACGGGCACGATAGGGCCCGGCATAGGCGTAACCCATGATCGCGCCGTGGTGCTCGGCCACGAGATAGGGATAGCCGCCGGCGCGAAGCGTCTCGAAGCGCCGCGTCATCTCGTCTTGGTCGGGCGGGTCGACCTCGAACGAGGCGGTGCCGTGGCGCACGGCGTGACCGTAGATCGCGGTAATGACCGCGAGGTCGCGGGGCTCTGCGAGGCGGATCGGCATCGGCGGACAGACCGACAGAGGACAGAGGATAGATTACCGAGGACGGTGGCGCAAAATATATAGCCGCTTCCCTGCCTGCCTCCGTTGCCTGTCGTGCGTGCGCTGTGGTTGGAAAGAAAACGCCCCGGCCGATGGCCGGGGCGCCGAGAGTCCAATCGCTGCGGGCTCGTCAGCGGCGATCGCCGAGGAAGCGCAGCAGGAACAGGAACAGGTTGATGAAGTCGAGATAGAGCGACAATGCGCCCATCACCGCCTTGCGGCCGACGATGGTGCCGTCCTCCCTCGGGTCGTACATCTCCTTGATCCGCTGCGTGTCCCACGCCGTCAAGCCGGCAAAGATCAGCACCCCTACTGCGGAGATCACGAAGTCGAGCCCGGTGCTCTTGAGGAACAGGTTGACCAGCATGGCGATGATCAATCCGATCAGACCCATCATCAGGAAGGAGCCGATCGGCGAGAGATCGCGCTGCGTGGTGTAGCCGTAGAGGCTCAGCGATCCGAACGCGGCGGCCGAGATGAAGAACACCCGGGTGATCGAAGCGCCGGTATAGGTCAGGAATATCGTCGAGAGCATGAGCCCGAGCAGGCCGGCATAGACCATGAAGAGGGCGAACGCCGTCGACGGCTGCAGCGAGTTGATGCGCCAGCTGATCAGAAATACCAGTCCTAGCGTTCCGAGAAACAGCACCAGCACCGCCGGTCCGCTGAAGATCATCTGGCCGAATGCAGTCAATCCCACGATCGCGCCGTTCGCGTTCGTGACCACCGCCGCCTGGAACGTCAGCCAGGAGACGATGCCGGTGAGGGCGACGCCCATGGCCATATAGTTGTAGACGCGGATCATGTAGGCCCGCAGGCCCTCATCGATCGCAACTGCCCGGTCCGCACCGACGCCGCGTCTGGCAGCCGCGTAGTTCCGGTCGAAATCCGACATGGAAGTTTCCCTCTCTCTAATTTCGGCCGAACGGGCCGAACGATATGGCGCCGGCCGGCGAGCGGCTGGCGACCGATGCGCGGAATCTAGTGCGGGATTGGTTCCCGCGCCAGATGCCGCAAACGCGATTTGTTGACGCCGGCGCCAGTGTCCCGATTCCGAAGTTCGCATCATTGGGCGGCATCCGCGTTTGCGAACTTCGGAATCGAGGGGCACTAGCAACTTATTGATCCAGTGTGGCTTTGGTTCAGAAGTCCGCATTTCCGGCTCGCCGCAAGAATGATGCGGACTTCCGAACCGCCACACTGGCGCCGGCAGCAACCCCGGAGGTTACATTCTAGCAATGAAATGGCGAACCAATGCGACGGCGGGGCGCGGCGCGTTGTCGCCTGGGGGCGCGGATACCCAAGTCACAGGTTGCGCAGAACGGTGGCCGGCTTCTGCCCCAGCGCCGTGAACGTACTGAGCAGTCCGAGCGCAACCGTCACCGCGATCGCGCCAGCCGCGGCCGCGAGTGCGGGCCCCGGCAGCCAGGTAAAGGGCAGGTTCATGATCCTGGTCACCGTGAACGCGGCGGCCGCCGAGCCGGCCGCCACCCCGAGCACCGCGGTGGCCAGCCCGAGCGCGAGGTATTCGAGCGCATAGGCCGAAAGCAGTCGCATGCGGGTTGCGCCCACAGTCTTGAGGATGACCGCGTCGTAGACGCGGTGGCGGTGCCCGGCGGCGAGCGCCCCGGCCAGCACCAGCACCGCCACCAGCAAGGTGAGCAGGCTCGCCGCGCGCAACGCGAGCGCCAGGTTCGATACGATCTGGCCGACGGCCTCGAGCGCCTCGCGCACCCGCACGGTGGCGATCGCCGGGAAGGCCTCGGCCACCGCTTTGAGCAAAGCGGCCTCCTCCGCTGCTGTGGCGCCGTCCGGATAGGTGAGCGTGGCGATGTCCGTATGCGGCGCGCCCTGGAAGGTGCCGGGGGAGAACACCATGACGAAGTTGATGCCGAGGCTTTGCCAGTCGACCGCGCGCAAATTCGCGATGGTCGCGGTCAGATTGCGGCCGAGCACGTTGACGGTGACTAGGTCGCCACGCTTGAGGCCGAGCCCGTCCGCGATACGCTTCTCGAACGAGACCAGCGGCGGGCCGCGGTAGCCCCGCGTCCACCATCGGCCTTCGAGCAGGCGCGAGCCTGCCGGCACCTCGTCCGCATAGGTGATGCCGCGGTCGCTCTGCAGCACCCAGGCGGCGTCCGCGGGCGGCTTCAAGTTCTGCGCCGGCACGCCGTTCGCCGCCACGATCCGCCCACGCAGCATGGGCACGCGCTCGAGCTTCGCGCGCGGCGCGCGCGCGTGCACGAAGGCGTCGAACTTTTCGCCGTCGACGGAAGGGATGTCCACGAAATAGAACGACGGCGCCTTGTCCGGCAGCGCCGCCAGGAATTGGCGGCGCAAATTTCCCTCGATCGCGATCACGGTGACGAGGAGGGCAATGCCGAGCCCGAGCGACACGACGACGCTCGGCGTCACCGCGCCCGGCCGGTACATATTGGCAATGGCAAGCTGGACGACCGGCGAGCGCGAGCGTGGCAGGCGGCGCGCGATCAGCATGAGGAGCGCCGCGAGCAGGCCCAGCAGCACGTACACGCCGGCGGCGACGGCGACGAAGATCACCGCCATGCGCCGGTCATAGGCGAGCGCGATCACCACCGCGCCGAGCGCACATGCCGCGAGCGCAGTCGCCACGACATAAGGTCGGCGCGGCCAGCGCTGCTCGCTCGCGATCTGGCCGCGGAACAAGGCCGACACCGGCACGTCGTGCGCGCGCCCGAGCGGCCACATCGCGAAAGTTGCGGCGGTAAGCAGGCCGTAGAGCAGCGCGAGGGCAAGCCCGCCGGGATCGAGCGCGGGCGCGATCGGCAAGGGCAGCACCGTGGCGAAACCCCTGGCGACGAGGAAGGGCAGCGCGGCGCCGATGGCGAGGCCGGGCAGCGCGGCGAGGCCGGCGAGCAGCAGCACCTGTGTCAGATAAATCGCGAATACGCGCCCGCCCGTCGCTCCCAGCGCCTTCAGCGTGGCGATCGACTCGCGCCGGCGGTCGAGATGGCCCTTGACCGCGTTGGCCACGCCCACCCCTCCGACCAGTAGCGCCGTGAGACCGACCAGGGTGAGATATTGCGTGAAGCGCTCGACGTTGCGTTCGAGCGCCGGCGAGGCATTGCTGCGCGAGCGCACCTCCCAGCCGGCCTCCGGCAATTGCGTCTGCGCCGCCGCAGTTACCGCGCGCACGGCGGCGTCGGTCGCGTCGTTGTCGGGCAGGCGCAGCCGGTAGTGCCAGCGCAGGACGCTGCCGGGCTGAACGAGCCCGGTCGCCTGCAGCGCGGTGTCACTGATGAGGAGACGCGGCCCGAAGCCGATGCCTCCGGCGAGCTTGTCGGGCTCGGAGGCGAGCGTGGCGCGAATCTCGATGGTCGCAGCGCCGACGCTGATGCGCGCTCCCGGCTCGAGATCGAGCCGCGCGAGCAGCGTGGGGTCGGCGGCGGCGCCGAACGCGCCGTGGCGTTGCGCCAGTGCTTGCGCCAGCGGCTGCCGGGGGGCAAGCCTCACCGCACCGTAGAGCGGATAGGCGGCATCGATCGCCTTGAGCTCCACTAGGGCGGTGCGTCCGTCCGCCGCCCGCGCCATGGCGCGCATGGTGGCGGCGCTCGACACTTTGCCGT
>JBAUOM010000730.1:0-2060 GCA_049579765.1 Xanthobacteraceae bacterium | reverse complement strand
GCCGGGTTTCCGTGGGGAGGGGAGCGCACCGAGCGCGCGGCGCCGCTCTGTGCGAATCCGAGAGGAACGTGCGCTAATATCCGACCGCCGTGCCGTAGAGGTCGTACTCGTCCGCGCGCTCGATCCTGACGGTCCCGATCTCGCCGCGGCGGAGCGGCCGGCGGCTCCCGACATGGACGGTGCCGTCGATTTCAGGCGCGTCCCCGCGCGTGCGGCCCTTGGCGAGCATCGCGGCGCCGCGCGCGCCCGGCTTCCCGTCCTCCGGCCGGCCGACTTCATCGATGATCACCGCCTGGCGGGTGCCGAGCTTGCGCGCGAGTCGCCTGCGCGAGATCGCCTGCTGGTGTTGCATGAGCCGATGCCAGCGCTCATCCTTCAGCGCGTCGGGGACGGCAGGCGCGAGCTCGTTGGCGCGCGCACCCTGCACCGGCTCGTAGCGGAAGCAGCCGACGCGGTCGAGGTTCGCCGCCGAGAGCCAATCCAGCAGCGCCTCGAAATCGTCATCGGTCTCGCCGGGAAAGCCGACGATGAAGGTCGAGCGGATGGTGAGCTCGGGACAGATCTCGCGCCAGCGGGCGATGCGGTCGAGCGTCTGCTCCTGCGCCGCCGGACGCTTCATGCGGCGCAGCACCGCCGGCGCCGCGTGCTGGAAGGGGACGTCGAGATAGGGCAGCAGCTTGCCGTCGGCCATCAGCGGGATCACCTCGTCGACATGCGGATAGGGATAGACGTAGTGCAGCCGCACCCAGACGCCGAGCTCGCCGAGCGCGCGGGCGAGATCGAGGAATTTCGCCTTGACCGGGCGGCCCTTCCATGCGCTCGCCGCGTATTTCACGTCGATGCCGTAGGCGGAGGTGTCCTGGGAGATGACCAGGAGCTCCTTCACCCCGGCGGCGACCAGGCGCTCGGCCTCGCGCAGCACGTCGGCGGCCGGACGCGAGACGAGATCGCCGCGCAGCTTGGGGATGATGCAGAAGCTGCAGCGATTGTTGCAGCCTTCGGAAATCTTGAGGTAGGCGTAGTGCCGCGGCGTGAGCTTGATCCCCTCGGGCGGAAGGAGATCGACGAACGGGTCGTGCCGCGGCGGCACCGCGCGGTGCACCGCGTCGATGACGCTCTCGTATTGTTGCGGGCCGGTGACGGCGAGGAGGTCGGGATAGCGGGCGGTGATCTTGTCGGGCTCGGCGCCCATGCAGCCGGTGACGATCACGCGGCCGTTCTCGCTCACCGCCTTGCCGATGGCCGCGAGCGACTCCACCTGCGCGCTGTCGAGGAAGCCGCAGGTGTTGACCAGCACGACGTCGGCGCCGGCGTGGGAGCGGGTGAGCTCGTAGCCCTCCGCGCGCAGGCGCGTGACGATGCGCTCGCTGTCGACCAGCGCCTTGGGGCAGCCGAGCGAGACGAAGCTCACTTTGGGGGCGCGCGCTGCCCGACCCGGCTCTTCGTTGTCCATGGCGAGGGGCTACCCGACCGCGGGCGCGGTCGCAAGCACGCTCGGGGCAGGGACGGGCGCTCTCGGGCTGCTCGGCACAGGGCGGGAGCGGCCCCGGCGAGGGCGTCGCCGGGGCCCAGCGCTCCCGTGGGCTCGGATGAGCAGTGGGGGGGCCTTCGGGGAACGCCGCAAGGTTACCGCTTGGCTGCGGTTTTGGTTCCGCATGAAACTTGCGATCGGCGGGCGCCCGCGGCTTCGAGTTAGACCTTTTCCGTCAGAACGAGGGGCAAGCATCAGATTTTCAATGAATTTCGAACGAGAGGAGGTGTGCTCTGCCTTAGCCGCTATTGTTGCCGGAAGGTGACACCCGGAGGAATTGTCCGTGTCATGGCGGAGCGAGCCTCAATTCCCTCATCGTGCGGGCCGACACTTCGCCGGCGTGATCGTGGGTCCATGAACCGGGGGGATCGGACCATGTGGATCGTCATGTATGTCGCGATGATGGCTTCGCTCAGCGCCATGGGGATGGCGCCGAGCCTTGTGCCCATAGACACGGGCAAGGACCAACTGCCCGACGACGAGGCTTGAGCGGGCACGGGCGGGAGAGAAACGGCGCGGCCATCGGGTG
>JBAUOM010000729.1:0-1560 GCA_049579765.1 Xanthobacteraceae bacterium | reverse complement strand
CCCTGGCGTTCCTGACCGACGCGCGCGCGGGATGGCTCGCCACGCTGCTGACGGGCGGCCGGTCGGGGTAGCGGCCGCTGCTGCCCCTGCCGGACCCCCGCTTCACAGGGCTGCATCGCGCGCTGCCAGCGTCTAATGTTCGCGAATCGAGGTACGACGAGGACACCTCCCGAGCCCAACCATCGCGGACGACATCGCATGGACGCCATCGACCGCAACCTGCTCGCCTTTGTCGGAAACCGCCGCTTCGGCGCCGTTCTCGCCGATCCGCCCTGGCGGTTCGTCAACAAGACCGGCAAGGTCGCGCCCGAGCACCGGCGCTTGGCGCGCTACGATACGATGACGCTCGGCGAGATATCGGCGCTCCCGATCGAAAGCATCGCGGCGCCGACGGCGCACCTCTATCTCTGGTGCCCCAATGCGCTCCTTCCCGACGGCCTCGCGGTGATGAAGGCGTGGGGCTTCGCCTACAAGTCCAACTTGGTCTGGCACAAGGTGCGCAAGGATGGCGGCTCCGACGGGCGCGGCGTCGGATTCTATTTCCGCAACGTGACCGAATTGCTTCTGTTCGGCGTGCGCGGCAAGAACGCGCGCACCCTTGCGCCGGGACGGCGGCAGGTGAATCTGCTGGCGACGCGCAAGCGCGAGCATTCGCGCAAGCCGGACGAGCAGTATCAGATCATCGAGGCATGCAGCCGCGGCCCATTCCTCGAATTGTTCGCGCGTGGCACGCGCAAGGGCTGGGTAACGTGGGGCCATCAGGCCGACGACGACTATCGGCCGACCTGGAAGACGTATTCACACCATTCCGCGGCCGGCAGGCCCGTTGCCGCGGAATAGCAGTAGCTCCAAACGCGAATCGTTCCAGGGCGACCCTCGCCCCGCGCGGAGCTTGCTTCAGGAAGCCTTCCTGCCGAGCAGGTTCTGGCCGGGTTGAGCCTGCCCCACCGCGAACGGCGACGACGCGGGAGCGCCTTTCTTCTTCTTGTTGTGCTCCGCCTTCGGCTTCTTCTTTTCCTTGCTGCTGCGCATCTGACCCTTGGCCATGGCGTCCTCCTCGGCTTGCCAAGCTCGTATGAGCCGCGCAGGAATTCAAGCGCTGTGCCGGGGCGGTTGCAAGACCGAGGCAGTGATTGCGCCGGTGCGGCGCCGTCTCCGTCGGTCCGAGGGCGGGGCGATCCGGGCAGGCGACCGGGTGTGTCGGCCATCAAGGTGCGACTACGAGGTGTAGATACTTGTTGACTACTTAACGAGGCTGTAGTACGATTTGGCATCCTCGCTCGTCGAAGGAGGTCTCATAGAGACGATCCTGGTCGAGCGGGGGCCAACCCGGACGCAGAAACGCCCCCGGGAACGAAGAAGCCTGCGCTGTTTGATATCGTGAATAGGGAATGACGCGACCGGCGCGGCGGCCAACGCCACGCCCGAGCGCATCGCGTCGGCGGCAACGCGCTCGGTCCCCGACCAGCGCATGAACGAGCGCGCCCTGCTTGCGCTGCGGCAGGCCGTTTCGTGTCTCAGCCGAAGGGTGCAGTCCAGGACGGCGCCCTGTATTTTTCC
>JBAUOM010000728.1:0-4020 GCA_049579765.1 Xanthobacteraceae bacterium | reverse complement strand
GCCCCCATAAGCAGGCGAACACGATCGCGGCGACTGCCAGCACGAGGCGCATGCGCTTCGAGCCATGCAGCCATCGGCTGTTGCGGACATCTCCGCTATCGTGAGTCGCCGTCATGTCACGCCGGAGTCATAGGGCTTTGCGTGTGCAGCGACAATGTCGGGTCGGCGCGTGGCCGCGTACCTTCCCCCGTCAAACGAGCATGGTCGACGCTAAAGCGGCTGTTCCGATTTTTTTACTGATGGAGCGCAGAGGCGCGGTTTCGGGCGAGAGCGTCGTCTACCGCTTTCGGGGTTGACGCGCGCAGGCCGCGCGGCGCCATCATATTCGATTGAAATCGCCGGTTCCGCACGTCGGCTGCGCGCTGATTTCCGGGAGAACGACATGGCATTCGTCCCCTCACCAGAGTTCGAGCAACTCTTCAAGCTGTACACGTCGGATCCCGACAGCGTCGGCAGCCACCTGACGCAGACAGCAGAGCATGCCGGTGCAGCGGGCGAGCTCGTCGTCACCTCTGGCACCGACGTCGCGGTCTTCCCGGGAGGAGGCCGTCCTCCCGCCGTGGAGAGCTTTCGGCTCGACACCCGGGGCTTCGTCGAGCTGGCGGCGATCTCGCACCTCGGCGCGGCGGTCGCCGCGCTGGCACGGATGCGGGAGCTCGATCCCGCGGGCTCGCCCTGGCGCGCGGATGCGCGGCGGCTGCTCGACCAATTGCGCACGGTGCAGGCGGCGAACACGCTGGAGCTCTGGCGCGACAAGATCGCGGTCGCGGCGTGGGCGGACCACGTTCCCAAGCTCGTCGATCTCGTCGACTATGCCTGCACGGTCACCTCGAACTACCTGCAATCCGCCTTGGCGGACGAGGCGTGCCTGACCTTCGAGCGCCTGCGCGCGAGCTATCTGGAGGCGACCGAGCCCGGCGCTCCGCCCATCCCGTTCAATCACGTGATGATCGCGACGTTCTGCCTGACCGCCCTCGACATCGGCCATCGCATGATCGTGTGGCTGCGCCGGAGTGCACTGCATTGGGAGCGGCTCATGGTGCTGGTCACGGGGCAATCGGGCCGCGCGACGGCAGGGCTCACCTGGTCCAGCAACAATATGTGCCACCTGCTCGCGCGCGCGAGCGAAGGCCGGCTTCCGGCGGAAAGGGTCTATATCGTGCCGTGCGCGCCCGATCTGATGCCGGCGAGCAGCGGCGGCCACGAGCGCTGGAACCCGCTCGAGGAAGAGTTCCGGACGCTCTGGTTCACCACACGCGCCAATGTCGAGCTCGCCGACCGCATGTTCGAAGGCTATCCGCGCTATCAGTTCGTCGAGCCGCGCGGTCCCGTCATCGATTGCACGACCGAGGCGGTGAGCGAGCTGCCGGTGGTCTCCTCGGCGCAGGACATGTTCGCCCTTGTCAGCAGGCTTCGATTCGTCCTCGAGGATCCCCGGCAACTGATCTCGAACTGCGTCGCCGACTACGTGATCGATCGACTATGCGAGCTCGATTGTCGCCCTGAACGGGTCGAAATCCCCGGTTTCACGGGCGTCGCCTACCCGGCAATCTCGTCCCGAAGACACTGAACATTCGGCCGCCGAGTCGCGCGGAAGTGCGGGAGGCATGCCAGCGTCGATTTCCGGGGCTGCATCCCCGCAGCGACAGACAGGTCGCGCGCGCCGTCCGGTGCGCAGGCGGGCTCTATTCCCCCGGCTCCACCGCCTTGCCAAAGCGCCCCGCGCGCGCCGAGAACAACGCCGTGCAGGCTGCGGCCGCCGCCGCCGCTCCGAGGAGCTGCGCGGCAATGAAGCCGGGCACGTGATTGATGGCGATGCCGGAAAAAGTCGTCGTGAACCCGCGCGCCAGCGTCACCGCCGGATTGGCGAAGGAGGTGGAGGACGTGAACCAGTAGGCGGCGGTAATGGTCAGGCCGACCAGCCACGGGATCGCCTGCGGCGCGTAACGGACGCCGCCGAGGATCGCCAGCACCAGCGTGAACGTGGCCACGGCCTCCGAGAACCATTGTGATGCACCGCTGCGTGCGGTCGTGCCGATGGCCAGCGGCGCAAGGTCGAACATCAGGTGCGCGATCACCGTGCCGCAGACGCCGGCGAGGCATTGCACGGCCACGTACGCAGCCACATCGCTCCAGGGGAACTCGCCGCGTGCGGCAAAAACCAGGGTGACGGCGGGATTGAAATGCGCGCCCGAGACCGGGCCGAGGATGGTGATGATCACCACCAGGATCGCACCGGTCGGAATGGTGTTGCCAAGAAGCGCGATCGCCTGGTTTCCGCCGGCAAGGCGTTCGGCCATGATGCCCGAGCCGACCACGGTCGCAACGAGAATGGCGGTGCCCAGCGCCTCCGCCAGCAGACGCCGGGAGAGCGGGAAGGCCGCGTCGCTCATTCGGCCGCGGTCGCCGGCGGCGCGGCGGCGCCCTTCGTCTTCCCGATCGAATCCAGCTGCTTCTGCAGCGAGAGCTTGTCGAGCGAGCGGATCGGCAGGTTGACGAAGATGGAAATCCGATTGTTGAGCATGCGGAACGTGTCGGCGAAGGCGAGACGGATTTCGGCCTCGCTGCCGGTGGCGGCGGCCGGATCGGGTACGCCCCAATGTGCGGTCATCGGCTGCCCCGGCCACACCGGACAGATCTCGGCGGCGGCATCGTCGCAGACCGTGAAGACGAAATCGAGCTGCGGCGCGTCCGGACGCGCGAACTCGCTCCAGCTCTTGGAGCGAGCGGAGCCGACGTCGAAGTTCAACTTGCGCAGGAGATCGAGCGTGTAGGGATGCACGCGGCCCTTCGGCGCGCTTCCCGCCGAGAAGGCGCGGAACTTGCCGCGGCCTTCCCGGTTGAGGATCGCCTCGGCCATGATCGAGCGCGCCGAGTTGCCGGTGCAGAGAAAGAGGAGTTTGAACGGGGTTCGGTCGGCGACATCGGGCATGAGCTATGTCCTGCGTTGGTTGCTCTTGGGCGCGGGCGTGCAGCAGCCGTCGTCGCGCAGGGCGACCGCGAGATTGCAAATCTCCGGGTGCCCGTCGCAGCAATCGTTAATCAGGAAACCGACCAGCGCCCGCATTCCCTCGACATCTGCGCGATAGACGATGGAGCGGCCGTCGCGAGTGCCGTGGACCAAGCCGGCGCGGGCCAGGATGCCGAGATGGGTCGATAACGTGTTGTGTGGGCAGCCCACCGAGTCGGCGATCGCGCCGGCGGCGAGCCCGTCCGGCTCGCGCCGCATCAGCAGCCGAAAGATCGCGAGCCGGGTCGGCTGACCGAGCGCCGCGAGCGCCGCGAGTGCATGGGGAGCGGATATCCTGTCGCCGCGCGGCGCCGGACCGATATGGCCGACCACCGCCAAGGACGTCTTTCGCATCAATCGACCTCGAACCGATATTTCGGCGCCGCCGTTCTAGCGGGCGCCGGCTCCTGGTGACAAGCTGGAATATTTCTAGTATCGTTTATTTCCAGATTTCTCGACATATGAGCACAGGCATCATGATGCTTTTGTGACATCCGCGGCGGCAGACTGGCGCCAGCGGCCGAGAAACAAGCGCCGCCCGAACGCAGCCGGGAGAGCTCCGGCCGAGGGTCGGCAACAATGAGAAACGGGAGGAATGCGATGACGAGCTGTCCGAAGATGGTCGATGCCGGCCGCCGACGATTCCTGTCCGGCGCCGGTTTTGCCGCGGCCGGCATGGCGGCGGCGACGGTGGTGCCCGCGCCGGCGCAAAGCGCGCCGGCACCCGCGCGGGTGGAATATCCCTCGAACCGGCTCGCCAATGTCCGCGACCTCAAGGTCGACGAGCCCGTGAACGTCTCCTATCCCGATCGGGATGCGCCCGGCGTGCTGCTGAAACTCGGCAAGCGCGTGCCGACCGGGGTCGGTCCCGACGGCGACATCGTCGGATTCTCCACCACCTGCCCGCACAAGGGATTCCCGCTGGGCTACCGCGCATCCGATCACACGCTGAATTGCCCCGGGCACTACTCGCGCTTCGATTGCGACGCGGGCGGCCAGCAGATCTGGGG
>JBAUOM010000727.1:0-5413 GCA_049579765.1 Xanthobacteraceae bacterium | reverse complement strand
GGCACGCAGCGCGCGGCCGGCGGTGGCGTAGCCGGCCGCCCGTTCGCGCCCGGCCTTGTCCGCGGCCGCGTCGATGCCGATGCTCCGGAGCGCGACCTCTTGCGCCCGGCTGAACAGTTTGCGGGCGGCTTCCCGGTCCTGTCGCTTGAGATGCCAGTAGCCCTGGTCGATCAGGACGAAGCTGAGATTGTACAGCCCCGGCGCAAACCGCGGATCGCTCTCCGTCAACCTCGTGAACTCGGCGACGGCTTTCTCGTAGCCTTTCTGCGCGCGTGCCGCGTCGTAGCGGTAGCGAGCGTGCTCGATCAATCCCAGCAGGTTCGACGCCCACTCCTTGTCCTTTTTGGTGGGATCGGCGAGGTAGGCACGGACGATGCGCAAGGCGTTGTCGTAGTCGCGCTTGTAGTAGTTGTAGTAGCCGGCATTGAGCGGGTCGAACCGCTCGACCAGCTTCAAAGCCACCTGCTCGAAAAGGGTTTCGAGCTGGTCCGACGCCTCGCCTTCCTGCTGAACGTGTCCCTTGTCGCTGATCCGCAGCCGGATCGCATACTTCTTCGGAGCCGCATTTTCGTCCTTGCCGCCGGCGCCGACGGCCGGCGGATGCTCCACGGTGATCTCGCCGGAGATTCTGGTGTCGGACTGGCCGAAGAGCTCACGAATGTACAAAATGATGCTGGCGAGGGACACGCCGCCGACCGAAACGTCGTATTTCTTCGACGGATCATCGCGCGTCAATGTGAACGAAGAGTCGGGTGACTGGGCGCGGCCCGGGCTTTCGTAGTCGGCCGAGTCGGGTTTCAACGCGTCCGCCTCCGACAGCGTGTAGATGCCGATCCGCTTGGTCATCGCCGCGTCGCGGTTGATTTCCTTGACCGCGTCGATGATGCGCTGCCCCACGGTGACCGCGGTGTAGCCCTCGGCTTCGAGCGCGCCGGGCACACTGATCGTGTCGACCACGTGAAGCTGCTTCAGGCTGGCCTTGACCACGACGCCGGACCCCAGCACGCCGACAATAACGACGAGCGCGTTGATGACGAGCTTGCGCGGCCCCTCGAGCGATGAAAGCCAGCCCGGTATGCTGTCGATCGAGCTCGGCGTTGCGACGGCTCGAGCTTGCTCCCCCACCTCGCCGCGCGCCTGACGTGAAGCGTCCGAACCTGCGGACGCCGATGCGTTCGGGGTCCGCGCCACCGGCGCCGGTCTGCGATTGGTCGCGGCCATCACTTCTCCTCCTGTTAGAGCAACCGAGCTTTTCATGGTGGTTTCTTGGTTTAGGGAAAGCGTCGAGCGCCCCCTCAACGCTCGCCAGTATAGTCGGCGGCTATTCGCGCGAAGTGATCCGGGTCACACATTGGCGGATTAATGCGCCCCTGCGCCCTCGTCGCAGCCGATGCCGGTTCGCCGCGCCGGGACTGCGGGGCGGCCGTCAACGGCCATGCCAGGGGCGCCCGCCCGGTCTCATCTCGAGGAGAAGCCAGTCGCCAAGAACGGCTGGCGAAGCTTCTGGCGCGCCTAAGGAGGTTGTTGCTGCAGCCGGAGCGCGCCATTCTTCGCGGCCTCCGCGCCTTGCTTCGCGACGTCCTTCACGCCCTCGGTCACGATCCCCGCAGCTACAGCCCGACCAGGGACTTGGCGAGGATATTGGTCTGGATCTCCGAGGTTCCGCCCATGATCGAGTACGCGCGCGAATTGAGGTAGCGCGGGATGGCGGCGGCGGTCTCCTCCTCCTCGGGCGGCAGCTGCAGGGTCTCGTAGAACGGCCGCTCCGGCAACCAGCGCAGCGCGTCGGCGCCGATCGCGTCGACGGCGAGCTCGGCGATCTCCTGGCGGATCTCGCTCCAGCGCAGCTTGAGCAGCGAGGAGATCGGCCCCGGATTGCCGCCGGCCTGCACGGTCGAGAGCACCGAGATGTCGATCATCTCCATGGCGTCGAGGTCGCTGCCGAGCTCGGCGAGACGGGCGCGAATGTCGCCGTCGCCGGGGCAGCGCGCGGCCACGAGCTGCACCAGCCTGGCGAAGGCCGCGCGCACCTGGCCCGCCAGCACGCGGCCGCCGCGTTCGAACTCGAGCAGATATTTCGCGACCTCCCAGCCCTTGTTCTCCTCGCCGATGCGGCTTTCCTTCGGCACCCGGGCGTCCTCGAAGAACACCTCGTTGAACTCGTGGTCGCCGCCGCTGCCGATGATCGGCCGCACGCGCACGCCCGGCGTGTCCATGTCGATGAGCAGGAAGGTGATGCCGTCCTGGCGCTTGCCCGCGCTCGAGGTGCGCACCAGCGCGAAGATGCGGTTGGCGCGGTGCGCCAGCGTGGTCCAGATCTTCTGCCCGTTGAGGACGTAAGCGTCGCCGTCGGCGACCGCGCGGGTCTTGAGCGAGGCGAGGTCGGAGCCCGAGCCCGGCTCGGAATAGCCCTGCGCCCAGAAATCCTCGCCCGAGCGGATGCGCGGCAGGTACTTCTCCTTCTGCGCCGGCGTGCCGTAGCGGATGATCACCGGCCCGACGAAATGCGAGCCCGAGGCGTTGTAGGTAGGCGCGCCGGCGCGGCCGCATTCGAGGTCGAAGATGTAGCGCTCGACCGGCGACCAGCCGGTGCCGCCGTGTTCCACCGGCCAGTGCGGCACCGACCAACCCTTGCGGTCGAGCGCGCGGTGGAACGCGATCAGCACGTGCGGCTCGACCAGGAAGCCGGTGGTGAGGTCGATGGCGCGGCGCATGTCGGGGGTGACGTTGTCCGCGAGGAAGGCCCGCACCTCGTCGCGAAAGGCCAGGTTCTCGGCAGAGAGCAGGAGGTCCACGGGGCGGCTCCCTAGTCTTCTGTCATCCTTGCGGATGTTGTTGTCCCGGACGCGGTGCAGCGCTGCGCCCGGGACATGTGCGATGCAAGCGTCGATGCAAGCGTCAGAGTCACAACACTACTCCGCCGGCGCTATCAGCAGGCCGGTGGCGGCGAGGCGCGGATCGGCGATGATGGCGCCGTAGCGGGCGAGGTGCTCGCGGGTCGAGCCGAACAGGATCTCATAGGCGAGCAGGCGCTTGGCGTAGCCGCCGAGCGCAAGCTCGCCGGTGGTGCCGATGGCGCCGTGCAGCTGGATCGCCTCCTGATGCACGGCGCGGGCGCAGCGTCCGATCTTGGCCTTGGCGCCGTGGATGGCGCGCGCGCGCATCTCGGCGGGGCCGTCGAGGCTCAAGGTCGCGAACAGGGCGGCGGCGCGCGCCTCCTCCTCCTTGATCTTCATGCGCACCAGGCGGTGCTGCAGCGCCTGGAAATTGGCGAGCGGCTGGCCGAACTGCACGCGGGTCTTGGCGTAGTCGATCGTCGCCTTGACCATGGCGCCGATCGCCCCGACCGCGTCGGCCGACAGCGCCGCGATCGCCCGTTGAAGCACGGCCTCGATCGCCGCGCCCGCGTCCTCGTTGCCGCCGAGCAGCGCGGAAGCGGGCACCGCGGCATCGGTGAGATCGAGGTCGGCGGCGCGGCCGCCGTCGAGCATGCGGTAGGGCCGCAGCGTCAAGCCGCGCGTCTGCCTGGGCAGGACGAAGATCCCGAGCTTGTCGGCGCCGAGCCGGGCCGAGAGCAGAAGCGTGTCGGCCATCGCGCCGCCGAGCACGGCCTTCTTTCCCCCCTGCAGCACGTAGCCGCCGCTCCTGCGCTCGGCGCGGGTGGGGTCTGCGCGCTCGTCGTGGGCGAAGGCGAGGAGCCGACGGCCTTCCATCACCGCCGGCAGCAGGGCGCCGCGCTCGGCGGGCGTGCCCAAGGCGGCGATCAGGCCGCCGCCCAGCACCACGGTTGCGAGATAGGGCTCGACCACGAGATGCCGACCGAACGCCTCCATGAGGATGGCAAGCTCGACCGCGCCGCCGCCACTGCCGCCGTCCTCCACGTCGAACGGCAGCCCCAGCCAGCCGAGCTCGGCGAACTCGGCCCAGAGCTTGCGGTCGAAGCCCGCCTCGCTCGCGGCGATGTTCTGGAACGCGCGGTAGTCGTAGCGCTCGCTTAGGAATTTCTCGGCGCTGTCGCGCAGGATCGCGTGCTCGGTATCGTAGCGCAGGTCCACGGCGTTCGTTCCGGCGGCGGATGTCTTCTTTCAAGCACAGATCGCGATGCGAGTTAAGCAGCCGCTCCGGGTCTCGGACTTGCAGACGCGGCCCTCGCCGTTGTGTTTGTCGTGCGATGTGTCCCGACGGCTACAGCGTTGCATGCGGAGCCGGAGCATACTCGCGCGGGGGCGCGGGCTCATGCGGAAATTCGTGCTCGGAACGGCTGTGCTGATCGCCCTGGCAAGCCCGGCGACGGCGGCCGACATGCGCCTGCCGGTGTCGAAGGCGCCGCCGCCGGTCGTTTCGGTCTTCAGCTGGACCGGCTGCTCCGTCGGCGGCCATGCCGGCGGCCTGTGGGCCAAACAGAAGGACTGGATCGTCCGCACGCCCGGCGGTGATTTTTACGGCCAGTCGCTCGGCGGACATGACGCGGATGGCTGGCTCGGCGGCGTGCAGGCCGGCTGCGACTATCAATTCGCCGGCGGCTTCGTCGTCGGCATTCAGGGCGATTATGCCTGGGCGGACGCCGAGGGCAGCCACGACAGCGCGCGCGAGTTCGGCGTCGCCTATCACAGCAAGGTCAGGTCGCTGGCGACCGTCACCGGCCGCATCGGCTACGCCTGGGATCGCTTGCTCGGCTACGTCAAGGGCGGCGGCGCCTGGGAGCGCGACGACTACTGGGCGACGACGATCATCCTCGGCACGGCCTATACCGCGCGCGAGACGCGATCGGCATGGACCATCGGCGTCGGCGGCGAATATGCCTTCACGAGCTTCCTGTCCGGCTTCGTCGAATACGATTATTACGACTTCGGCACCGGCCAGATCGGCTTGACGCCGCAAATCGCCGGGCTGCGCCGCGCCTTCGTCGATATCACCGAGACCAAGAGCATGGTGCGCGCCGGCCTCAACTTCCGCTTCGGCGGCTGAACCGGCTGCATCGGCGCGAACGGAACCCGCGCTACCGACGGGTCGCGGTGGCGTCGATCAGGTCGACCAGGGCGCGGGTGATGGCGCCCTCGGGGCGCGAGAGCTCGTCGAGGATCGAGAAGTGATTGTGTCCCGGCAGCTCCGACAGCGCCACGGACAGCGTGCGCGCGCTCGCCGCCGCGGCGTAGTCCGCCGACTGCCGCCGCAGCTCCGCAAGCTCGCCGCCGCCGACGAACAGCCGCAACGGCGGCATGCCCTCGGGCAGCACGCGCAGCGGGGAGAGCGACGCGATCTCGGCCGCATCGAGCTTGAGCGCTTCGTCGAGGTAGCTCAGCGCGATGGGCTCGAGGTCGAAGATGCCGCTGATGGGAAAGCCGCCGCGAAAGGCAGGATTGCGCGCGGCCATGGCGGTGAGATGCCCGCCGGCCGACCAGCCGCCGACGAA
>JBAUOM010000726.1:0-2457 GCA_049579765.1 Xanthobacteraceae bacterium | reverse complement strand
CCACGCGCGCAATGCCGAAGCGGCGCGCGACGCGCTCGGCCGCGGACTTGGCCCAGGCGAGGCCGTCGCCCGAGAGCTCAGGCGCGCGCCGCGCCTTGCCGCTCTCGCAGTCCAGGCCGGCGAGGTTCCAGCCCATGGTACCGTTGCGCAGCGCCACCACCTTGTTCGGCACCCCCGCGTTGATCAGCGATTGCGCGCCGATGATGCTGCGGGTGCGCCCGGCGCAATTGACCACGACCATGGTCTCCGGCGCGGGCGCGACGTCGCGGATGCGCAGCACCAGCTCGGCGCCCGGCACGTTGACCGCGGTCGGGATCGAGACGCGCTGATATTCGTCGAATGGCCGGCTGTCGAGCACCACCATGTCGGTGCCGCCGCGGATGAGGCGATCGAGCTCGTCGGCGGAGACGCTCGGCGTGGCGCTGGCGTGCTCGACGAATTCTCCGAACGCCTTGCTCGGGACGTTGACGCCGGAGAAGAGCTCGAACCCGGCGTCCGCCCAGGCGGCGACGCCGCCGGCGAGAACGGAAACGTCGGTGTAGCCGGCCCGCCGGAGGATGTCCGCTGCCCGGCCGGCGAGCCCGTCGGCGTCGTCGCACAGCACGATGCGCGTCGTTCGCCGCGGCACCAGGCGGGCGAATCTGAGCTCCAGCCGGCTCAGCGGCACCGAGCGCGCGAACAGGAGATGGCTCTGCGAGAAAATCAGCTCCTCGCGCACGTCGACGAGCGCCAGCTCCCGCCCGTCGGCGAGCATCGCCTTGAGGGCGCGCGCCTCCACCGGCGGCGGCATGGTTTGCGACGGCATCTGCAGCTCCGCAAGGCCGCGCCCGGCGCGACCATCACGCGACGGCGGTTTCAGGTCGCCTGTTGCGGCGTCATCTGATGGACGTCGCCGGTGGCGAGATCGAAGCGCACGCGCGCGATGTTGTCGAGGTTGGTGCCGGTCACGCGCACGAAGCGGGCGTTGTCGGGATAATCGATCGAATGGATGGTGCCGTCCTGGTAGATGCCGGCGTGCCCGGGCAGCAGGCGGTACTTCTTGACCGGCTTGAGCTTGGCCTTTCCGGATTCGGTCGCGCCGCCCTCGCGCTCCCACTCGGTCATCTCGGTGTAATGGGTGGCCTGGCCGTAGATCGCCCAGGACGCGCCGTGGTCGTGCGGCGGCGAGACCCGCGCCTTGTCGTTGATATGGGCGAGGATCTGGAATCCCAGCTCCGGATCCTCGTATAGCACCTTCAAGCCGCGCGGCACCTGCTCGCCGCAATACTGCTCGACGAAATCCGGATTCGTCAGCAGGCGCTCGAGGCGCACGCGCACCTCCTCGCGGCCCTTGGGACCGCCATCGCGTTTGAGAATGGCACGGCAATCGGACACGAACTGATCGAGATCGTAGGGCATCGTTGGCTCCTTGCAGGCGCGTCTGTGGTTCTCGAAGCCGGTTCAGCACTTGAAATGACCGCGGGGACGACGGCAACGGTGCGGTGCCGAGACAATCGGCCGGCTTCCATATTACCCTAGCTTCGCCGATCGCGACGGAAAGTGCCAGGACTATGAGGCCGCACGCGCGACCGCGGCAGCGGGGCCTCTGGCCGGCTCGAGATCGGCGATGGCCTTGTCCAGGGCCTCGCCGGCCTCGTCGGCGAGCGCGGCCTTGATCAGCCCGTCCAGCCGCGCCGCCGCATCGGCTTGCCCGCGCAGCCGCGGGACGAGCTCGGCGAGCTTCTCGAATTTCATTCGTCCGCGCTCGTGAGTGTCGCCGTAGCCCTTGACCAAGCCGCGCATGCGCGCGACCTGCAGCGCAAGGGCATAATCGTCGCGCGCGGTCTCCACGACGAGGCCGAGCCAGCCTGCGAGCGCGGCCTGCTCGTTGGCGAAGCGCAGCGAGCGGCGGCGCAGCGGCTTGAGCCTAGAAAGCGCGTACAGCAACAGGAAGCCGCGGATCGACGTGGTCTTGACGATCCTTCCCTTGCGCGTCGCGTGGTCGACGATGGCGCTGGCCCAAGGCGTGCGCATCAGCCAGCGTCCGAGCGGGGCCGGCAGCGTGTCCGCGATCTCCTGCCTGCGCGGGTGGAAGAACTCGGCGATCTCGAGGATCTGGCCGTCCCCGATCTGCGCCTCCTCCCGCACCCGCGCGAAGCGGCTCGATCGGATCTTGAGGTCCGCCACCCGGATGGTGTCCTCGTAGGCCATGGCGAGCGCGAGCTGCCGCGCCGTTTCCGCGAGCAGCCGGCCGGAGCCGTCGCCGCATTGCCGCTCGATCTCGCGGAACGGCTCGAGCCGCGCCAGGAAGTCGCGGGCATAGCCGGCATCCTGATAGTCGTCGAGCCGTTCGAGCGCCGCGGTGACGAGCGCATGCGCGTCCCCCGAGAAATCGCGCGCGGCTCGCTCAATGAGCTCGCGCGGCACGGTCGTCGTGCGGCGCGCCTCCTCGCCGGTGGAAGCGGAGCAGGGCACCAT
>JBAUOM010000725.1:0-9148 GCA_049579765.1 Xanthobacteraceae bacterium | reverse complement strand
ACCCCCGCACCCCTGCTGTTGCGACCGCTCGTGCTGATTGCCGCGGCGGGTGGGATCCTGCTCGCCGGAACCGTGGTGCTCTGGGCCCGCTACGGCACGGCAGTGTTCTACGAGATGATCGTCGCGGGGATCGCGGCCTGCTTATGATCGCTCGCTGGAGCTCCACATGACCGCGCGCAGCACCCGCCTGCTCATGATCGCTGCGGCGTTCTGCGCCGGGCTCGTCCTGTGCTTCGGCGTCGTCCTGATCGCGGCCGGGCGGCTGTCGGCACCGGTAGCGCAGCAAATCGCAGCCATCGGCGGACCGTTCAAGCTGGTCGATCAGAACGGCAAGGTGGTCACCGACGGGGACCTGAAGGGCCATCCGTTCCTGGTGTTTTTCGGCTTCACCCATTGCCCCGACATCTGCCCCACCACCCTGTTCGAGGTATCCGAGGTCTTGCGTGCGCTCGGGCCCGATGCGGACCGCACGCGCGCGCTGTTCGTCACCGTCGATCCGGAGCGCGACACGCCGGCGGTGATGAAGGACTATCTGTCGAGCTTCGATCCGCATCTGTCGGGCCTGACCGGCGATCCGGCCGCGGTCGCGGCGGTCGCAAAGGCCTACCGTGTCTATTTCAAGAAGGTTCCGCTTGACGAAGGCGGATACACCATGGACCACACGGCCATCGTCTATCTAATGGACAAGGAAGGCCGCTTCGTCTCGCCCTTCAGCCTCAAGCGGGCCCCGGAGGCCGCCGCGGCCGATCTGCGCCGTTATTTGTGATCGAGGCGGCGATCCGGCACCCCAAAGGCCCGCGCCACCGATCTGCCTCAACTCGCCCCTAAGGCCGATCAGTGTTCGCGAGGATCGATAGCGTGATGCGGTTGCAAATGACGTCCGCCTCTTGGTGGCAAGATGGACGCGTGATGGTCCGGCGGCTCGCGGTCGTCGCTCTCGGCCTCGTTCTGATCGCCCCGGCCCTGGGCGGCTGGCAGGCATCGGCGGAACCGGCGGGCGGCGATCCGGGGGTACGGGTTCCCGGGTTCTGGGATCCGCGACGGCGGCCCGAAAAGCCCGACCTGTCGCGCATCAACATGATCCGCTTTCTCACCGAGATCGACTACCCGCCCTTCGATTTTGCCGGACGGGACGGCAATCCTCAGGGGTTCAACGTCGATCTGGCGCGGATGCTGTGCGAGGAGCTTAAGGTCGCCTGCACCATTCAGATGCGGCGCTTCGAGACGCTGATTTCCGCGTTGAACGCGAACCAGGGCGACGCCGCCATTGCGTCGATTGTGGCGACGCCCGAGTTGCGTACCAAGGTCGATTTTACCGACCCCTACTATCGCACCCCGGCGCGGTTCGTGGCGCGGCGGGATTCCTCGATCCAGGATCCGTTGCCGGAACGGCTCGAAGGCAAGAAGGTCGCCGTCGTCGCCGGTACCGCGCACGAGGCGTACCTTAAGGCCTTGTTCACCGAGGTTGACCTGCGGCCCTATCCGAATGCGGACGCGACGCGGCAGGCGGTGCAGCGCGGCGAGGTCGATCTGCTGTTCGGCGATGCGATCTCGCTCGCCTTTTGGCTCAACGGCACCGATTCTGACAATTGTTGCACCTTTCGCGGCGGGCCATATATGGACAGCCGCTATTTCGGCGAGGGCATTGGCATCGCGGTCAGAAAGCGCAATGATACCGTCCGTCTTGCTCTGAATTGGGCGTTGTTCCGGGTATGGGAACAGGGGCGGTTCACCGATTTATGGCTGCGCTATTTTCCGATCAGTCCGTTTTGACCGCCGCGCGGCCGCGGCAGCGACGTGGCCTACCGTGCCGGATAGGGATGACTGCGGCAGACCGGAAAGCGCCAATTGCGCACAATTTTAGTAAACGGCGCAACCAAGTCGAAGCACGTCGGTGATTAGATCCACGCCGGTCTCCCATGGCCGATGCAGAGCGGTGGATCATGCGAACGCGGTTTGCGCAATTCGCGCGCGAGGAAAGCGGAGCGACCACGGTGGTGTACGGGCTGATCGCAGCCGGCCTGTCGATCGCGATCATCATGGTGATGTCCGGTCTCGGATCGAAGCTGAACGCGACCCTCGCGTGGATGCACACCGCGCTCCAGTGAGTGTCATCCAGAAGCTGCCGTCGCGAGAATTCGAAGGCGAACGGCCGTTCCACGGGCGCTTCGATTGACGTCGGGACACGCGGTTTTTAGTGTCCGCGGCCGGAGAGCAGTCGATGTCCACGGTCGAGGCCCAAGTGCCAGCCCTGCGCGAAATCGCGGAAAATTCGAACGCGTGGCCGTTTGAAGAGGCGCGCAAGATCGTCGCGCGGCTCGAGCGGCACCCCAGGGACGAGGTGATCTTCGAGACCGGCTACGGTCCTTCGGGCCTGCCGCATATCGGCACCTTCGGCGAGGTCGCGCGCACCACGATGGTGCGCCATGCCTTTCGCGCCCTCACGGACGACAAGATCAGGACCCGTTTGCTCGCCTTCTCCGACGACATGGACGGCTTGCGCAAGGTACCCGACAACGTTCCCAATCGGGACATGATGGCGGCGCATCTCGGCAAGCCGCTATCGCGCGTGCCGGACCCGTTCTCCAACGACTATCCTTCGTTCGGTGCGGCCAACAATGCGCGGCTGCGCGCGTTTCTCGATCAGTTCGGCTTCCAATACGAGTTTATCTCATCGACCGATTGCTACATGTCGGGTCGCTTCGATGCCGTGCTCTTGCGCGTGCTCGAGCGCTTTGACGCGATCATGGAGATCATGCTGCCCTCGCTGCGCGAAGAGCGGGCGCAGACCTATTCGCCGTTCTTGCCGATCTCGCCGCGCACCGGCGTCGTGCTGCAGGTGCCGGTGCTCGCGCACGACGCCAAGGCGGGCACGATCACCTATGAAGACCCCGACACCAAGGAGCATGTGACGACGCTCGTCACTGGAGGGCGTACGAAGTTGCAATGGAAGCCCGACTGGGCGATGCGCTGGGTCGCGCTGGGCGTCGATTACGAGATGGCGGGCAAGGACCTGATCGATTCCGTCAAGCTGTCCGGCGAGATCTGCCGCGCGCTCGGAGGCACGCCGCCGGAAGGCTTCAACTACGAGCTCTTCCTCGACGACAAGGGCCAGAAGATTTCCAAGTCCAAGGGCAACGGGCTGACGATCGAAGAATGGCTGCGCTACGCCTCGCCGGAATCGCTCTCGCTGTTCATGTATCGCGAGCCGAGAGCGGCGAAGCGTCTCTATTTCGACGTCATCCCCCGCCACGTCGACGAGTATCAGCAGTTCCTCGAAGCCTACCAGCGGCAGGACCTCAAGCAACGCCTCTCCAACCCGGTCTGGCACATCCATTCGGGCGAGCCCCCCAATCCCGACATGCCGATCTCGTTCTCGATGCTGCTCACGCTGGTCGCATCCTCGAATGCGGAGAACGCCGAGACGCTGCTGGGCTTCATCGGCCGCTATCGCCCAGGCGTGACGCCGCAGACGCACCCGAAGCTCGACGCGCTCGTCGGCTATGCCATCCACTATTTCCGCGACTTCGTGCTGCCGCACAAGAAATACCGCGAGCCGGGCGAGGGCGAGCGCGCGGCGCTGCTCGATCTGCGCGACGCGCTTTCCCAGCTTCCCGCCGATGCGAGTGCGCAACAGATCCAGGACGTGGTCTACGAAATCGGCCGCCGCGAGCCGTTCCTCGACAAGACCGGCAAGATCAAGACCAAGGACGGCAAACCGGGCGTCGCGCTGGACTGGTTCAACATGCTTTACCAGGTGCTGCTCGGGCAGGAAAAAGGACCGCGCTTCGGCTCGTTCGTCGCGGTCTACGGCCTGAAGAACACGATCGACATGATCGACGGAGCACTGGCGAGATCGGCGTAGGCCAACCCCCGTCGGCGCCGAAGTGCCCTGAAGCCGAGGATCCGTCGGATCGTGGCGCTGGCGAGGAGCCGGGCAGTCGGCTTGCGCGGCCGCGGCGGCTCGGCAACATTGCGGCCGTTGTCGTAGGCCCGCGCCGAAATGACCCCCTCCGTACTGGCTCTGATCGGGGCCACCATCGTCTTTTCCTCGTTCCTCTCCGGCGTGTTCGGCATGGCAGGCGGCATGGTGCTGCTCGGCGTCCTGCTGAACTACTTCGACGTCGCTACCGGGATGATCTTTTTCTCCATCATCCAGCTGTTCGCCAACGGCTGGCGTGTCGTGCAATGGCGCCGTTACGTCCTCTGGCCGATTTTCGGATGGTATGTGGTCGGCGCCGCCGTCGCGTTCGCGTCCATGTGGACGATCGCCTTCGTCCCGGACAAGGCTATGGTCTACCTTGCCCTCGGCTTGATGCCATTCCTGGTGGAGGCGCTGCCCGCCGCGCTGCGTCCGAACATCGAGTGGAAGGGCGTGCCGCTCCTGACCGGGATCGCGACCACGATCGTGCAAATCCTGTCCGGCGTCGGGGGTCTCTTTCTCGATATTTTCTTCCAGAAGAGCATGCTCGATCGCAAGACGACGAACGCCACCAAGGCCGTTGCGCAGTCCTTCAGTCACATCGTGCGCGCGTTCTACTTCGGCTCGCTGTCGGGCATCGGCGACCTGCCGCTCTGGACGACGGGGCCGGCGATCCTCCTGGCGATCGGCGGCACCTCGCTTGCGCCTTTTGTGATCGAACGCATGACCGATCACGGATTTCGGCGGTGGACGCGGGCGATCATCCTCGCCATCAGCGCGGTCTATCTCTTCCGCGCCGGCTGGCTGTTCTGGCACCGGTGATCCCGGCTCGTCTGGGCGACGCGCATCGGCCGTGTTCGCTCCGCCGCGGAGCCGCCATCGAAGGCAGCTGTCTTCGCGGTCTTTGCTCCTTTAGATAGCATAAATAGCAAGATACAATCTGGCGTGAGCGCCGGAGCCAATTGCACAGGTGCATAACCCGGTACCGACCTTGAGGTCGGTCGCGGGGTCGGGGTTTACTGCGGGCGTTTGCAGGGGCGGGAGCGTGATGACCCGAGATATTCTAGTCCTGCGGCCATCGGGATAGCGTGGCGACGACGATCTACAAGGTCTGCGAGAGCGCGCTGTGGCGCGAGGCGGAGCGTGCCGGAATGTTCCGCGGCGCGGCCGTGGACCTGCGCGACGGTTTCATCCATTTCTCCACGGCCAATCAGGTCCGCGAGACTGCAGCGCGGCATTTCCCGGGGGCTGCGGACTTGATGCTGATCGCGGTCGACGCCGCCGCGCTCGAGGGGCCGCTCAAATGGGAGGTGTCGCGCGGCGGCGACCTGTTTCCCCATCTTTACGGCGCATTGCCGCTCGCCGCATTGCGATGGGTGAAACCGCTTCCGCTCGGCGGCGACGGGCAACATGTGTTTCCGGAGCTGACGCCGTGATCGGCCTGTTAGAGTCGCTGGCGCGGCCGATGCTGCGCATGCTCGACCCCGAGGACGCGCATCGGCTGGCCATCCACGCGCTGAGATTTCCGCCGTTCGTCAAGCTCGTGGCCGACGACCCGCGGCTCGCGGTGCGCGCGTTCGGGCTCAATTTTCGCAATCCTGTCGGCATGGCCGCGGGCTTCGACAAGCATGCCGAGGTGCCTGACGCCCTCCTCAGGCTCGGTTTCGGCTTCGTGGAGGTCGGTACGGTCACGCCGCTACCGCAGGTCGGCAATCCGCGCCCGCGCGTGTTTCGACTTAACCGCGACCAGGGCGTCATCAATCGCTTGGGCTTCAACAGCGAGGGTGCCGACGCGGTGCTGCGCCGTCTGGCCGCGCGGGCGAACGAAGGCGGTATCATCGGCGCCAATATCGGCGCCAACAAAGAGAGCGCCGATCGCATCGGGGATTATGTGCGCCTGATCGAGACCTTCGCGCCGGTCGTGAGCTATTTTTCCGTCAACATTTCCTCCCCCAATACGCCGGGCCTGCGCGAGCTGCAGCGCGCGAGCGTGCTCGACAGCCTGCTGGCGCGCGTCGTTGACGCTCGCGCGCGCATGAGCAGAGAGGCGGGCACGACTCCGGTGCTGATCAAGATCGCGCCGGATCTCACGCTCAATGAGCTGGACGACATGGTCGGCGCGGCGCGCCGGCATCGCGTCGACGGCATGATCATCAGCAACACGACGGTTGCGCGGCCGCACGGGCTGAACGACCGCGTGACCGCGCGGGAGGCGGGAGGGCTGTCGGGGCGCCCTTTGTTCGCGCTCGCCACACGCATGCTGGCGGAGACCTATGTCCGGGTCGAGGGTGCTTTCCCGCTGATCGGAGTCGGCGGCGTCGATTCCGGGGAGGCGGCGCTCGCGAAGATCAAGGCGGGCGCATGCCTGATCCAGCTCTACACCGCCCTCGTGTTTCACGGCTTGCGGCTCGTCGCGACCATAAAGTCCGAGCTGTCGGACGTCGTCCGGCGCCAGGGTCAGACGCAGATCGGCGACCTCGTCGGCGCCGACGCCGCCGCCATCACGGCGGAGAAGTGGCCGGCGTGAGCGGCGGCTCGCTCAATTCATCGGCGTCCACTGAATATCGCCGAGATCCTCGCGGAACGCGAACCGCTTCATGTGCTCGACAACGACGCGTTGCAGCCGTTCGAGCGTTTCCGCATCGGGCGCGTCGGCTTGCAGCGTGAGCGTATCGGAGGTCGCCTGCAAGCTGCAGACGCGCCCGTCCGCAAAGGGGATACGGCCCTCCTCCGGCGTGAACTCCACGGCAAATTTGTGGCTCCAATGCTTGCAGAGCTGCTGCAGGTAGCGGCTGGCCGAGCGCGTGGAGACGCGTGCTTGCGAGGTGGGCATGTGCTCTCTTGCTCCGTCTAAAACTTCGATCCGTCATTTGTTTAATATTTAAGCGCCGGCAGACGCAGCACCAGCTGCGGCGCACGATTGCAGCTTAGAATGTCTCTACAGGATGGTGACCGGTCACCGGCCTTGCGCCATGCGCACGAGCCGCACCAGCAGCCAGACCGGTACCACGATGGCGGCGCCCAGCAGCAGATAGCGCCAGAGCCAGCGCACGGCATCGAATCCCATATCCCAGACGTGCAGCACCAGCCGTCTCAGGCTGTCGACGATGTTCCAGGGCTCGAGCCCGAGAACTTCCAGAATCACGCCGATCAGGATCGACAGGAGGACGAGCCGGAAAATCACCGACAATGGCGGGCCGCCGAAGAAGCGATCGACGTAGCTGTTACCCATTGGTCTCCCCGTCGGCGTGTTCATGGCGCCTCCTCAGCTCGCGCTGGCGCGACACCGCGCTCGGCCCCCATCTTCTCCAACATCCGCTCGAGCGTTTCCAGCCGATCGGCTTCGCCGGGCGGCTTGTCCCACCGCAACCGGTTGATGCGCGGAAAGCGCATCGCCAAGCCCGATTTGTGTCGTGTCGAGCGCTGCAACCCCTCGAAGGCGACTTCGAGCACCAGGCCTTGCTCGGCGGCATGCACGACCTCGCGCACCGGGCCGAAGCGTCCCACGGTATTGCGGCGGACGAAGCGGTCGATCTGAAGGAGCTCCTCGTCCGTGAAGCCGAAATAGGCCTTGCCCACGGGCACCAGCTCGTCGCCACCGTCGCCCTTGGTCCAGACCCCGAATGTGTAGTCTGAGTAATAGGAGGAGCGCCTGCCGTGGCCGCGCTGGGCATACATCAGCACGGTATCGACGATAAACGGGTCGCGCTTCCATTTCCACCATGGGCCCTTGGGCCGGCCGGGAAGATAGGGCGCGTCGCGGCGTTTGAGCATGATGCCTTCGACCGCTTCGGCATCGGCGGCGGCCCCGGCGGCCGCCGGATCGCTCCGGGCTGCGGCGAGATCGTCCCAATCCGTGAACACCACGAGCGCCGACAGATCGATGCGCGGCTCGCGCAAGCGTGCGATGAACCGCTCCAGTCGCGCGCGCCGTTGCGCGAAGGGAAGCCCGCGCAGGTCCTCCTCGCCGTCGACCAGCAGATCGTATGCGCGCAGGTGCGCGGGGAATTCAGCCAGCAGCTTGCCAGTGACGGTCTTGCGGTTGAGCCGCTGCTGCAGCACGTTGAAGCTTTGCACCCGCCCTGAGCGCACGATCAACAGTTCGCCGTCGATCGCGCCGGGCAGCCGCAAGGCGTCGAGCAGCTCGGGGAAGCTGTTCGAAATGTCGTCGCCGGTACGGGAATAGAGCCGCGCGACGCGGCGGCCGTCCTCGTCCATTCCGGCCACGGCTTGCACGCGAATGCCGTCCCATTTCCATTCGCCGATGTAATCGCGGGGGTCGAGCGCTTGCAGATCGCCGTCCTCGACGGCATGGGCAAGCATCGCCGGGCGGAAGGGCGCGGGATCGCGGTTCGCCGGCCTGTCGGCGCGTCCTTCCAGCCAGGCGAACAATTCGACGTAGGGCGGGCGCAAGCCGGGCCAGATCAGCTCGACGTCGTGAGGGTCCTTGCCGCCCAGCCCGGCAGCCGCGGTCTTGGCGAGCCGCGCCGATACTCCGATCCGCAATCCGCTGGTGACGAGCTTGAGCAGCGCCCAGCGGCCGGTCTCATCGAGTTGATCGAGCCAGCTCGCGAGCCGTGCCGGCAATTCGGACTTGCCGATCGAGGAGAGGCCGGCGACAACCGAGGACAACGTGAGCGCATCGTGCGCTCCAGTGCCGTCGCCGCGCTCCTTCTCCACGGCGCTGTCCCGGCCGCGACGCTGCCACATCAACGCGACGGTCTCCGAGAGGTCACCGACGTAATCGTATGACAATTCGAACAGCATCGGATCGGCGCGTTCGGCGATCAGTGCGCGGATCACGCCGGGCTTGGCGTGCTGGAATGTGAGCGCGCCAGCGAGGGCGGCCAACGCCCATCCGCGTTCGGGATCGGGCGTATTGCGGAAATAGTCGGTCATCAGCCGCAGCTTGTTGTTGCGGCTGGGTTCATAAGCGAGGCGATCGAGCAATTCGGCAAACCGGTTCATGTCGCCTCGCCGGTCGCGCCGCTTTCGCCTGCGCCGTCGGTCTCGTCCTCGTCGCCGTAGCCGACGATATCCAGCGGCCGCGCTTGCAAGCCCTGCGTTGTGCCCCAGTGCACGAGCGCCTCTTCCTGGCCGTGGGTGACCCAGAGCTCCGAGGCCCCAGTGGCGGCGATGGTTGCGGTCAGGCCGTCCCAATCGGCGTGATCCGAAATCACGAGCGGCAATTCCACGAGATTCTGGCGCGCACGTGCGCGCACGCGC
>JBAUOM010000724.1:0-7203 GCA_049579765.1 Xanthobacteraceae bacterium | reverse complement strand
AGACTTGGGCGTGAACTCGCCGATGAGCCTCTGCCACGCGGCTTTCTCCCGCGCCGGCCGGAACAGACGGGCGCGGCGGGCGATCGCACGGCGCAGCCGCGCCAGGAACTCCGGGCTGCTTTCGCTCCGACGCAACAGCCGTGCCAGCGCCGTGGTGTCGCCGACCGGAAAATAGCCCGGATAGTCCCGGCCGAGCAGGCCGACCGAGCCGTCGATCCGCGAGGCCAATACCGGCACGCCTGCGGCGATTGCCTCAGAAACGACGTTCGCTCCGCCCTCGCTCAGAGACGACAGCACCATCGCCCGCGCGCGGACGAGCAGTCGCCGTACCTGCGCGCGCGGCCTGTCGCCGCGCCAGAGGTAGCGGGGATTGAGCTTCATCTCGGCTTTGGCCATCGCCGCCCAGCGCGGCGTCTCGGCCGCCCCAAGGTGAACGATGCGAATCCGTGAGGTCGGCGGCAGGAGGCGCGCTGCCTCAGCGGTGCGAAACGGGTCCTTTACCGCTCGCAGATGCCCGATCACGGCGACGTCGAAGCTGCGCATCGTTCGGGGACCGGACGGGCGCGGCGGAGGGGGAGCCGACTGGTGCACGACGCGAACCTTTCGCCGAAATTGCGCCGGCACGTGCCGCCGCGCAAGCTCCTGCAGCGCGACCAGGCGATCGGCGGATGCGAGCGAATGCAAAGTCGGCACCGGGTCGCGAGCGAGATATTCATAGATGTCCGTGCCGCTCAATGCGACGATCAGCGGCCTATCCGGAAAACGCTCGCGAAAATCGCGGATGCTGTCCGCGCTGCGCCATGCGTGGAGCGCGACCATCATGTCCGCCGCGGCGCCATCATACCGGTGGAGGACGTGAACGTCGTGGCCGAGCTCGCGCATGATCCGCGTCCAGCGCCTGGTCGTGGTCGCATTCCCGGACCGTGACGACGAGCGGGCCGGTGTGATAAGAACGATCTTCATGAACGAGGCTCTCATACAGCGACCGACGAGCGGCGCGGCACCGGAGATTCTGGCGGCTCAGCTGCGCGATGCGCGGGCACGTACGCGCGGCCTTATGGAAGACCTGTCGAGCGAGCAGTTGATGGGACCGATGCTGCCAATCGTCAATCCCGTGCTGTGGGAGATCGGGCATGTCGGCTGGTTCCATGAATACTGGACGCTTCGCCACGCTCACGGCGAAGCGCCGATTCTCGACCGCGGCGATCGGCTCTGGAATTCGAGCACGGTGGCCCACGCAACGCGATGGGAGCTCGACCTGCCCGACCGCAACGGCGTGTTCGGATACATCGCGGACGTCCTCGGGCGGCAGCTAGACCGCCTGGGTGGCGGAATCGATAGCCATGCTAGGTATTTTTACGAGCTGTCGATCCGGCATGAGGACATGCACGTCGAGGCGCTGACCTATACGCGACAGACGCTTGGCTATGCGCGACCGGAATGTCTTGGCCCTCCGGCGGCTCGCGGTCCCGGAGCATGGTCCGGCGACGCCGAAGTGCCCGGCGGACGGTGGCGTCTCGGCGCGACGCCCGCCGATGGTTTTGTTTTCGACAATGAGAAATGGGCGCACGACGTCGCCATCGCGCCGTTCCGCATCGCCAAGGCACCGGTGACGAATGCCGAGTTTGCGGCTTTCGTCGATGCCGGAGGCTATCGCAGGCGCGAATTCTGGAGCGCCGCCGGCTGGGCGTGGCGCGAGCGCGCGGGTGCCGAGCGGCCGGTCTACTGGTTCGAACGCGACGGCGGCGGTTGGACCTGGCGTCGCTATGGCGACGTTGAGCGGCTCGCTCGGCATGCGCCGGTGACCTTCGTCAACTGGTATGAGGCTGAAGCCTGGTGCGGCTGGGCAAAGCGTCGCCTCCCGACCGAGGCGGAATGGGAAGCCGCCGCCGTTGGCAAACCGGTCGCCGGCGGCTCGCGTTTGGCCGACGAAAAGCGCTCCTGGCCGTGGGGCGAGATGGCGCCGAACGCCGAGCGCGCCAATCTCGACTTCGCGTTCGACGGGCCACTCGACGTCGCTGCGCTCGCGGCCGGCGACAGCGGCTTCGGGTGCCGGCAAATGATCGGCAATGTGTGGGAGTGGACCGCCTCGGATTTCGTGCCGTTTCCTGGCTTCGCCGCCGACCCGTACGAAGACTATTCGCGGCCGTGGTTCAATACGCGCAAGGTGCTGCGCGGGGGAAGCTGGGCCACTAGCGCGCGGATCGCGCGCCCCGGCTACCGGAACTTCTTCACGCCGGAGCGCAACGACGTCATCGCGGGATTCCGCACTTGCGCGCTCTGAACGTTGCGGTGCCGCTCCCGGATTCGCCGGCCGCGATCGCCGCACCCCGCCGCCGTCCCGCATTGTGCTTACCCGGCATTTGGCTGCACGGCTCGTTCAACGTGCCGTGACGATCGTGGTGCATGCGCTTTCGAGCTTGGGCAGTTCGCGGCTCCTTGCCATCTGCACCTTCAGCTTGCGCGGGCCGCCGCGAACGACCGGGCAATAGGGATCGGGGGTATCAAGCGCGTACCGCAGCCCGCGACGGCCGGCGCAGCCCCCGCCGCAGGTTCCGACATAGCTGCAGGTTTGGCAGGCCGACGGCACGCCGCGCGCTTGCGCGAACGGGTCGGTCTCGGCGATCTCGGCCCCGCGTTCTAGCAGGAGATCGAGTGGCGCGCCGGCTCCAGGCCAATAGACGCACGGCTGCACCGTTGCGCGTGGTGTCACCCGCACGGTGGCCACCCCGCAGCCGCCGCGCCGGGGCGGCAAGCCCGCCATCGCCCGTATCAGCGGTTCGCCGATCGCGATCGCGTCGGTGCGGGCGAACAACGCCTCGAATCCGCGCCAATATTCGTCATAGGTAAGCGCAAAGGCCTCGGAGCGTACCGACTGGTAGACATTGACGCGCAAAGGGGCGTCGTACTCCTTTGCGATTTCCGCGATCGCGGCGAGGCGGTCGTAATTCGATCGCATCATCACCGCAATGAACGTGACAGAGACGCCCAGCTTGCGGCAACGCATCGCTTGCTGGTGAATGAGCCGCCAGTTGCCGGGGCCGCGTTGCAGGTCCTGCTCCGCTTCGGTCGGGTAATCGAGCGAAAACTCGATGTCTTGGAATGCGCCGATCTCCGCATCGTCCAGCGCGGAGATCGAATAGCCGTTCGAGGTGATCGTCAGCTTGATCGGCTCCGACCGCAAATAGGCCACCAGCGTCTTGAAATCCGGGTGCATGCCGTTCTCGCCGGTGCCGAGATTCACCGAGCGTACCGGCAGGCTCTTCATCACCGCCCGGACCTGTTCGACGGAGAGACGATCAACCCGCGCCGTATCGCGATAGCAGAACGAGCAGGCCAGGTTGCATTCGTTGGTCAAGCCGATGCCCAGCGCATAGCTGCGCTCCGGCGTTGCCTCACCCGAGGTCTCGCGAGATTGTGAAACGGAAATGACCATGGGCGCGACATCCTGTGCTACATGGTTGGCGGACCCGCGCCCCCGATTCATCCGTGCCGGCAATGAGCTTAGCGGTGGAGCTGCAACCGGACCAGAAACCCGAACGCTGGGACGATCACGTTGCAGTGTACGAGGAGGTGTTCGAGCCGCTCACGAATGCCTTCGCAGGCCGCGCGCTCGACCACCTCGATCTGCGCTCCGGCGAGCTTTTGCTCGACGTCGGGGCAGGCACCGGCGGGGCAGCCCTCATCGCAGCCGCGCGCGGCGTCCATGTCGTGGCGATCGACGCCTCGCCGCGGATGGTGACGCGCATCGTCAGTCGCGCAAGCGCCGCCGCGGGAATGGCCGACCGCGTGCGCGCCGACGTCATGAACGGTGCGGCGCTCGGCTTGCCCGATGCGAGTTTCGACGCGGCGATCTCGGTATTCGGCGTCATCCTCTTGCCGGATGCCTGTGCGGGCATGCGCGAGATCGCCCGGGTGTTGAAGCCCGGCGGACGGGTTGCCGTCGTTGCCTGGACGGAGACCGAACGCTACGAGCTTGCTGCGCGCCTCGTGGCTGCGATCACCGTGGTGCGCGGCGCGCCGCCTCCGCCGGGCTCGTTGCCGGCGCAGTTGCGCTTTCGCGAGCAATCGGCCTTGCGCGGGCTGCTCGCTGAGGCGGGTCTCATCGTCGGCGCGATCGTGCGTGTCGAGGAGCGCTGGCGCATACCATCTGCGCGTTGGATTGCCGACCGTATCGCGTTCGCACCGGGAATGGCGGCCATGGTCGGCGCGCTGGGCGCCGATCGCGCATCCGTGCTCGATGTCTTCGTCGCGGCGCTCGACCAAGACCGGGGCGAAGGCGGGGTCGAACTGTCCGCGGTTGCCCATATCGGCATCGGCGAGAAACCCCCAGCGCGACGCCATCGCGGGGAGCTGCGGAATTCACACGCGAGCGAGTTTCTGCGCTAGGAATAGTCAAATCGGTTGCGGCCACAGCTTGCCGAGCAGATCTCGTAAGAAGGCCGGAACCTCGCATCGCAGCACGGGAAACGCCAATGCCGAATCTGCCGAATCCGTTCTTCGATTTCTGGGACTTCCTGATCGGCAACACCGACGATTACAACGCCCTCGGTGCCTGGAAATATCTCTTGGTTGCGCTGTTCCTGGCCCTCATCCTCGCCAGTGTCGTTGTCGCCATAAGAAACTGGCAGGAGGATCCCTCGCAACGCACCGCCTTGCACCTCGGCACTTGGTTCGTGCGCGTGCTGGTGGGCGGCATGTGGTTTCAGGGAATGCTGTGGAAGCTGCCGCTGCCGGTGTCGGACGGCCTCAAATACTGGACCGAGCAGATGGGCGAACGGGCCGCCTTCGCGTTCCATCGCGAACTGGTGACCGAGGTCTATCTGCCTTACATGTACGTCTTCAACCCGATCGTCTTCCTTGCCGAGTTCACGTTCGCCGTATCGCTCATTCTCGGGCTCGGCGTGCGCCTCGTCAGCACGCTGGCGATCGTATTCGTGCTGCACCTCTGGCTTGGCATCTATCGGAGTGGCAGCCCCGCCGAGTGGCCGTGGTCATACATCTTCCTCGCCATGGTGTTGTTCTTCTTCGCCCTCCATGCAGCCGGGCGCAGCCTCGGTCTGGATGCGTGGCTGCGCCGCCAGATCCCCGCGGTACGGGACGGAGCCGGCTTCTTCGGCAAGCTGTTCAACATCGCGGGCTGAGCGCGCCGACGGAGGTGTTCGTGCTTCCCGGTTTGCTTCGAACCCGATCGCCGTCGGCGCGTCCGTGACCAGGCAGGCGCTGTGGATGCCGCGCAGGCTGCGGCCGGAATGACTGGCTGAAAGTGTTCTAGATTGTCACGGCTTGGTTGCATTGCTCCACAAGGCGAACAGCACGTTCGATGGTGCCGACATGACAATGGTCCCCGAAAAATATCTCGATCTGCTCCAGCGCAAGAAGGCGTTTGCCAGTCTGGCCACGACGATGCCGGATGGATCGCCCCAGGTCACTCCCGTCTGGTTCGACTACGACGGCGAAGTGGTTCGCGTGAATACCGCGAAGGGAAGGGTCAAGGCGCGCAACTTGCGGGAAGGCGCTCCCCGTGGCGCTTGCGATCCTCGATCCCGACAATCCATATCGTTACGTCCAGGTTCGTGGCCGCGTTCGGCGCGTCACGGAAGTGGGCGCCGCCGACCACATCGATTCGCTTGCGAAGAAATACCTTGGTCAAGACAAGTACGCCGGTGCCCGACCGGGCGAGGTTCGCCTGATGGGCGAGATCGAACCGATGTCTTCGTCTGGCATGGGTTGATGGCACGGCAAGCGGGGTAGGGGGCGGCGGCAGAACTCGGCCTGGCGCCAGCAGCCGGACGAAACGCCCGAAAAGTCGGGGTAACCGACTGGATGAGAACCCTGCGGTTGTGAGCGGAGCGGGGTGATAGCTGCCGGACGGAATCTTTTTTCGACGCTCGGGGCCTCGGCTCTGCCGACCCGGGCGGGCGGGAAGCACGTTTTTGTGATGGTCGTCACAGCGCGCAGCGGCGGCATCCCTAAGGTGTGACCGGCGATTATGACAGTCGTCCGCGAACCCCACGAGATGACCATGCTGACGGACTCCAAGGACAGCATCTCCCGGACGCTGCCAGCCGTGCAAACGACCGCGGCGGCCCGACCATCGCGTTCACGCAGCGGCCGTTCGCCAGCGACCTCCGATGAGCGACTGATAGGCCGCATTGCCCATGGCGACCGGCTGGCGATGGAAGTGCTGTATGCGCGGCATCATGTTCGGGTGTTTCGATTCGTGCTGCGGCTTGTCCAGGACGAACCCATGGCCGAGGATCTCGCGACCGAAGTGTTTCTCGACGTGTGGCGTCATGCCGACCGGTTCGAAGGGCGGTCTGCGGTGTCGACCTGGATGCTGGGCATCGCCCGCTTCAAGGCGCTCTCGGCACTCCGGCGTCGTCCCGCGGGCACGTTGGATGAGCAGACCACGAACGCCATCGAGGATCCGGCCGACAATCCGGCGGTCGTCCTGGAGAAGAAGGACGCCAGCACGATCATCCGCAAGTGCCTGACGCAGCTTGCCCCGCAACATCGCGAGATCATCGATCTTGCCTATTACCACGAGAAATCGCTCGAAGAGGTCGCCCAGATCGTCGGCATCCCCAAGAATACGGTCAAGACGCGAATGCTCCGGGCGCGCGTGCGACTAGCCGCGCTGCTCAAGGGCGCGGGCATCGAGCGCGACTGAATGCTCCTCAAGCGGTGTCGGCCGGCGATATTGCGCGCGACCTCGGAGTCCCCGGTGCTTTCGCCTCGCCATTGAGCGGGCGCTGCCGCAGCGCGAAATCGCGTTTTTGTGAGCGCCGTCACAGTTCTCCGGCGGCCATCCCGCGACGATCGCACCGGAGCGATTGCAAAAGGAGTTCGCCGCTGATGTTCCAGGCGTATGGTGCACATCCCGAGTTCGGCTATCTCTGTCCCTCGCGCAGATTGCGCCGCACGATGTGGACAGCGCTTGCCCTCACTGCCTCTGGGGCGCTTGCCGGCGCGGTCGTGCTCGGCGGCGTCCACGATAACCGCGGTGGCCCTGCGGCACTGAGCGTGCCCGCCGACGCAGCGCCCTCCCGCATCGAGGCAATGCCTGCAGTGGAGCCGGCGCCGCCCCCCGCGACTGCGGCGAGGCTGCGTCCGCCGCAAGGCGGCACGGCCGTTTGCGAAGGGGCCACCTGGACCTATCTCGACGGCAAGTGCAACTCGAGCGGAGCGCGCAGGGTGAGG
>JBAUOM010000723.1:0-6986 GCA_049579765.1 Xanthobacteraceae bacterium | reverse complement strand
GCCCAAGGCGGTCGGACGCGCGACCCTGAGCGCCGACGCGCTGCAAAGCAACGCAACCGCGCTCGAGGGCGTGCTCTCCGACTTCGGCGTGCGCGGCGAGATCATCAACGCCAGGCCGGGTCCGGTGGTCACGCTCTACGAGCTCGAGCCGGCGCCGGGCATCAAATCGTCGCGCGTGATCGGGCTCGCCGACGACATCGCCCGCTCCATGAGCGCGCTCTCGGCGCGCGTCGCGGTGGTCGCCGGCCGCAACGCCATCGGTATCGAGCTTCCCAATCCGACGCGCGAAAAGGTCTTTCTGCGCGAGCAGCTCGCCAGCAGCGATTATGTCGACACCACCGCCAAGCTGCCGCTCTGCCTGGGCAAGACCATCGGCGGCGAGCCGGTGATCGTCGATCTCGCGCGCATGCCGCACCTGCTGATCGCCGGCACGACCGGCTCCGGCAAGTCGGTCGCCATCAACACCATGATCCTGAGCCTGCTCTATCGGCTGCGGCCCGAGCAGTGCCGGCTGATCATGGTCGATCCGAAGATGCTCGAGCTCTCGGTCTACGACGGCATTCCGCACCTGCTCGCACCGGTCGTCACCGATCCGAAGAAGGCCGTGGTCTCGCTCAAATGGGCGGTGCGCGAAATGGAGGAGCGCTACAAGAAGATGTCGAAGCTCGGCGTGCGCAACATCGACGGCTACAATGCGCGCCTGGCCGAGGCGAAGGGCAAGGGTGAGAAGCTCACCCGCACCGTCCACACCGGCTACGACAAGGAGAGCGGCGAAGCGATCTACGAGAACGAGCAGCTCGATCTCGAGCCGCTGCCCTACATCGTCGTCATCGTGGACGAGATGGCCGATCTTATGATGGTGGCCGGCAAGGACATCGAAGGCGCCGTGCAGCGGCTTGCGCAAATGGCGCGCGCGGCCGGGTTGCACGTGGTCCTGGCGACGCAGCGGCCGTCGGTCGACGTCATCACCGGCACGATCAAAGCCAATTTCCCGACCCGCATCTCGTTCCAGGTCACCTCCAAGATCGACAGCCGCACCATCCTGGGCGAGCAGGGCGCCGAGCAGCTGCTCGGGCAGGGCGACATGCTGTACATGGCCGGCGGCGGCCGCATCAGCCGCGTGCACGGGCCGTTCTGCTCCGACGAGGAGGTCGAGAAGGTCGTCCGTCATCTCAAGTCGCAGGGCACGCCGCAATACCTCGAAGCCGTCACCGCGGCGGAGGAGGAGGACGAGGACGGCAACCCGGTCTTCGACGCCACCGGCATGGGCCAGCCGGAGGGCGGCGACCTCTACCAGCAGGCCGTGCAGGTCGTCCTGCGCGACCGCAAGGCCTCGACCAGCTACATTCAGCGGCGGCTGCAGATCGGCTATAACCGGGCCGCCTCGCTCATGGAGCGCATGGAGAAAGAAGGCGTCGTCGGCCAGGCCAACCACGCCGGCAAGCGCGAAATTCTCGTGGGCGAGGAGGACGCGGAACGCTATTGAGTATCCCGGCCGGCGCGGTTAACCAAGCTCGCCGGCAATTTGTCGTCATCTCGCCACACGGGGCGGCTAGCGAACTCACGTAAGACGGGGACGGAGAGGGGACCATGGCTGGCATGAGCCGGGGGCTGGTGGCGGGCACGGTGCTGTTGGGCATGGGCCTGCTGGCCGCGGGGGCGGCCGCCGAGACCGTTCCGCTGCCGACACCCGCCCCGCTCCCGAAGGACGGCGCCGCTCCGGCGGCGGGATCCGTCCCGAACGCGAAATCCGGCGTCTCCGGGCTGGCGGCCGGCTTCAAGTCGCTGTTCCATCTGGACAAGGAGCCGGAGGCTCCTCCGCCGGCGGTGACCACCACCGCCGCCCTCACCCCGGCGCAGCGCGCGCAGGTGGACAAGGCCAGCGCCTACCTTTCGGGCATGCAGCAGCTGGTCGGCAATTTCGTGCAGGTCGGGCCCGACGGCAGCCGCGTCAAGGGCGAATTCTACATCCAGAAGCCCGGCAAGGTTCGCTTCGAATACGACCCGCCGAGCCCGATCGAGATCGTCGCCGACGGGGAGTCGGTGGTGGTGCGCGACCGCAAGCTCGCCACGCAGGATCTCTATCCGCTCTCGCAGACCCCGCTGCGCTTTCTGCTCTCCTCGCGCATCGATCTCCTGCGCGAGACCAATGTGGTGGGAGTACGCTCCGACGACGCGGTCGTGACCATCGTCATCGAGGAGCAGCAGCCGCTGATCGGCACGAGTCGGCTGATGATGATGCTCGGCGCCAAGGACTATCAGCTCAAGCAGTGGACGATCACCGACCCGCAGGGCTACGACACCACGGTCGCCGTGTCCGATCTCGACAACAGCAAACGGCCCGATCCCGGCCTGTTCAAGATCGACTATACCCGCTACGTCCAGTAGTAGGACTCGGCGGCCGACAATCGGTCATCAGAGCAAAGATCCTTGACCTGCGCGCGCGCGTCGCCAATTACTGGCGCATGCGCACCTCGCCTTGGATCAGCACGAGCCGTGCGCCGGGAACCAGCCGTCGATCCGGGTTCGCGTTTTCGATGACCGGCTATTGACGACCGATCCCTGCTTCGCATGCGCCTGACCATCGCCACCTGGAACATCAATTCGGTGCGCTTGCGCATCGACACGGTCGCGAAATTCGTGAAGGCGGCGCGCCCGGACGTGCTCTGTCTCCAGGAGACCAAGTGCCCCGACGACAAGTTTCCGCGCAAGCGCTTCAAGCGTCTCGGCTACGAGCACGTGGCGCTGAACGGGCAGAAGGGCTATCACGGCGTCGTCGTGCTCTCGCGGCTGCCGTTCGACAGCTTCGAGACGCGATCCTTCTGCGGCAAGGCGGATTGCCGCCACGTCTCGGCCGTGCTCGGCGAGCGCGCCGGCCTGCGCGATCCGGTCACCCTGCATAATTTCTACGTGCCGGCCGGCGGCGATATCCCCGACCCCGAGGTCAATCCGAAATTCGCGCACAAGCTCGCTTTCCTCGACGAGATGCGCGCGTTCGAGGCGCTGCGCGGCGGCGGCGCGAACCGCATGATTCTCGTCGGCGACCTCAATGTCGCGCCGCTCGAGCACGACGTCTGGAGCCACAAGCAGATGCTGCGCGTCGTCTCGCACACGCCGATCGAATGCGAGAAGCTCGTCGCCGCCCAGAAGGCCGGCGGCTGGGTCGACGCCATGCGGATGCGGGTGCCGGAGCCGGCCAAGCTGTACACGTGGTGGAGCTATCGCTCGCCCGACTGGGAGACCGCCGACAAGGGCCGCAGGCTCGATCATATCTGGATTGCGCCGGCCCTCGCCGACCGCCTCGGCGATTTGCGCGTGCTCAAGCCGCTGCGCGGCTGGCTGCGACCCTCCGACCACGTCCCGGTGACGGCAACCCTCGAGCTGTAACGCGGCGAGCAGCGTAGCCCGTGAAGCCTCGGCGAAATCCGGGTGTCATGCCGCGCGGCGGTATCGCCCCGCGTTTCGCGGACCCTGTCATCGGGCCGCGCGTCGCGCGGACCCGTCGGGCTTCGGGGCGGCGCAAGCCGAGCCCACCCTCATTCCGGCTCCTGCGCGTCGAGCGCGCCGCGCAGGCTGGAAAATTCCCGCGTCGACTGATCGAGCCGCGCGGCCAGGATCTCGCGCAATTTCCGCGCCGAATCCGGAAAGCTGTCCAGCATCCTGATGAACAGCGGCCGCGGAATGCACAGCACGGTCGAGGGCTCGAGCGCTTTCGCCGTGGCGCGACGCCGCGTCTCGGTGAACAGCGCGACCTCGCCGAGCAGCGTGCACGGCCCCACCGTGAATTCTTTGCCCTCGGCGGACGACGACAGCGCGAACCTGCCCTCCTGGACCACGAAGCCGCCCTCGGCATCGTCGCCGGCCTTGAACAGCACGTCGCCGCTGTGCACGTAGCGGGTCTCCGCCCCGATCGCCAGGATACGCAACGCCTGCCGTCCCAGCGGGCTGAGCGTCGGCACCCGTTCGAGAAGACTGATATCGTCCTCGATGGCCATGGGGCGAGGTCACGGCACCAGCTTGTAGCCGCCGGCCTCCGTGACCAGGATGGACGGGCTGGCAGCGTCCTTCTCGACCTTCTGGCGCAGCCGGTAGATATGCGTCTCGAGGGTGTGGGTGGTGACCCCGGAATTGTAGCCCCAGACCTCCTGCAGCAAGGTCTCGCGCGACACCGGGCGCTGGCCGGCGCGGTAGAGATAGCGCAGGATCGCCGTTTCCTTCTCGGTGAGCCGCACCTTGTTGCCCTTGGGATTGAGCAGGATTTTCGAGCTCGGCCGGAACGTATAGGGCCCGATGGTGAACACGGCGTCCTCGCTCGCCTCGTGCTGGCGCAGCTGCGCGCGGATGCGCGCGAGCAGCACCGCGAAACGAAACGGCTTGGTGACGTAGTCGTTGGCGCCGGACTCGAGCCCGAGGATGGTGTCGGAATCGGTGTTGTGTCCGGTCAACATGATGATCGGCGCCTTGAAGCCGTTCTTGCGCAGGATGCGCACGGCTTCGCGCCCGTCGACGTCGGGCAGCCCGACATCCATGATCACGAGGTCGACCTGCCCGGCTTTGGCCGCCTGCACTCCCTTCGTTCCATTGTCGACCGCGACCGATTCGAACTCCTCGTGCAGCGCCAGCTGCTCGACCAGCGCCTCGCGCAGCTCGGCGTCATCGTCCACGATCAAGATCTTGCGGGTATTCGACATTCCGTCGGTTCCTGTCGCCCGGAAGCGGCGTTGCGCGAAGTAGAGCATTCGGGGGTAAAAGAGCAAGCGGGTTGCTACTTCCACTATACGGTTTGGTTATGCATGCACGCTCCGTTCGGCGCCGCGCGTTGTCCCTGATCCGCGTGCGGACGCGACCGGCGCAGCCCACGCGGGGGGTCCTGCTCGCCGGCCCGCTTGCCCTCCCGGTGGTGCTGGGTCGAGGCAGCATCCGTGCCAACAAACACGAAGGCGACGGCGCCACCCCGCGCGGGCGGTTTCGCCTCGTGCGGCTGTGGTGGCGCGCCGATCGCCACCCGCGGCCGCAAACCCTGCTGCCGGTCCGGCGCATTACTCCCGATCTTTCCTGGTGCGAAAATACCACCGACCGCCGCTACAATCGCCCGTTCCGGCGCGCCCCCGCCGACGCCGGCGACCGCCTGTGGCGGGAGGATCACCTCTACGACTTCATCATCGAGATCGACCACAACACCCGCCCGCGCGTGGCGGGCCGCGGCAGCGCCGTGTTCGTGCACGTGGCGCGCCCCAACCGCTCGCCGACGGCGGGATGCGTCGCCCTCACCGCCGGCGATCTGCTGCGTCTGCTGGCATGGCTCGGCGCTGCAACGAGGATCGCGATTCAAACCTAAAGCGTGATCCCGAAAAGTGTGCAGCGGTTTTCGGAAAAGTTCATGCTCAGACAAGAAGCTGGATCGGGATGACGAAGAAAAGTCATCCCGATCTAGCGCGCGGCCTGGCCCACACCTGCGGCTCTCGCGCCGAAGATCGCCGTGCCCACCCGCACATGCGTGGCGCCGAAGGCGATGGCGAGCGGGAAGTCGGCGCTCATCCCCATCGACAGCAGCGACAGGGCGTTGCGTTTGGCGATCTTGGCGGTCAAGGCGAAATGCGGGGCCGGCGGCTCGTCGGCAGGCGGAATGCACATGAGCCCGGCGATCTCGAGGCCGTAGCGCTCGCGGCACATCCTCAGGAATGCATCGGTCTCCTCCGGCAGCACCCCCGCCTTCTGCGGCTCGGCCCCGGTATTGACCTCGACCAACAGCGTGGGCTTGCGGCGCTGCCGGCTGATCTCCCTGGCCAGCGCCTCGGCGAGGCTCGGCCGGTCGACGGAATGGATGGCATCGAACAGCGCGACCGCGTCCTTGGCTTTGTTCGACTGCAGCGATCCGACGAGATGGAGCGCGATGCCGGGATGGCGCTCGCGCAGCGCCGGCCATTTCGCCTTCGCCTCCTGCACGCGGTTCTCGCCGAACGCGCGTTGGCCTTCGGCGATCACCGGCTCGATCGCCTCCGCCGCGAAGGTCTTGGAGATCGCGACCAGCGTGACCGAGGCCGGATCGCGCTTCGCCTCGACGCAGGCGCTCGCGATCTCGTCACGAACCTTGGCCAGCGGCGTGGCGAGCGTGCTGACGGAGCCGGTCGTCATAGCCGGCAGCGTAGCATAGTGCGGCCATTCCCGCGCGCCGGCTCGAGCCAACTCACTTGGCGTCGTGGAAGATGACCCCGAGCGTGTGACGACGGCCCGAGCGCAAGCGGCTCACCCCGTGGCGCATGTTGCCGCGGTAGCTGCCGCGCGCACCCTGCACCGGACGATGGTGCACGGCAAAGATCACACCTTCGCCCTGGAGGAGCGGCACGACCTCGGCGCGCGACTGCATGCGCGGCCGCTGCTCGGTCAGCACGAATTCGCCGCCGGTGAAGTCTTCGCCCGGCCGCGAGAGCAGGAATGTGGCCTGCAGCGGAAACACGTGCTCGCCGTAGAGGTCCTGATGCAGGCAATTGTAATCGCCGGGGCCGTACTGCAGCAGCAGGGGCGTCGGCTTCGCCTGCCCCGCGCGGTGACAGCGCGCGAGATAGCTCGCGTGATCGCGCGGGTAGCGCTGCTCGATCGCCAGCGCCTCGTTCCAGCGGTTGGCGATGTCGGCGAGCGGCGGGTAGAGCGCGCCGCGCAACGCCGCGACCGGCTCCGGCAGCGGATAGGCGAAGTATTTGTACTCGCCGCGGCCGAAACCATGCCGCGCCATGACCACGCGGCTGCGAAACAACGCGTCCGAGCCGTAGCTGTGCGCGAGCGCGGCGCACTGCTCCGCGCTCAGCAGCGGCCCGGTCGTGACGCAGCCGCGAGCATCCAGTTCCCCCGCCATGGCGGTCCAGTCGAGGCCGGCGATGCGGGTCGCGAGCGCGCGCATGGCGGATGCCGGCGGACGCTCGCGCTGGGCAGCTGCGGTCGCAGTCATGCCGCCTTCTCCCGCACCAGGAGCGCGCGTTTGCGCGCGA
>JBAUOM010000722.1:0-6674 GCA_049579765.1 Xanthobacteraceae bacterium | reverse complement strand
GAGAGTTGGAAAACATTAGTGTCGGTCACGGCGTATCAATCCTTCAGTGGAGAAGTGGAGGCGTCGAACACCCCCACGATACGCCGCCTTATCCCTTCATGCCGTCACCAACTTTCGCCCATAGCTCCTCTACGTCGCCGCCCAGTTATTGTGAGCTCAGCATGGCCCGCGAACGGCTCTACCTCTTCGACACCACGCTGCGCGACGGCGCGCAGACCAACGGCGTCGATTTCACCCTCGGCGACAAGCTCGCCATCGCCAAGATGCTGGGCGATCTCGGCATCGACTACGTCGAGGGCGGCTATCCCGGCGCGAACTTGACCGACACCGAGCTGTTCGCACAGGAGCGCGGGCTCGCGACCACCTTCACCGCCTTCGGCATGACACGGCGGCCGGGCCGCTCGACCTCGAACGATCCCGGCCTCGCCGCGCTGCTCGCGGCCAAGGCCGACGCCATCTGCTTCGTGGCGAAGTCGTGGGACTATCACGTGCGCGTGGCGCTCGAAACCAGCCCGGAGGAAAACCTGGCCTCGATCCGCGACAGCGTGCGGGCGGCGAAGGCGAAGGGGCGGGAAGTGCTGCTCGACTGCGAGCATTTCTTCGACGGCTACAAGGCCAATCCGCAGTTCGCGCTCGCCTGCGCCAAGGCCGCCTACGACGAGGGCGCGCGCTGGGTAGTGTTGTGCGACACCAACGGCGGCACCCTGCCGCACGAGGTGGAGAGGATCGTCGGCGAAGTCGTCGCGGTCGTGCCCGGCGACCATGTCGGCATCCACGCCCATAACGACACCGAGCAGGCGGTCGCCAATTCGTTCGCCGCGGTGCGCGCCGGCGCGCGCCAGATCCAGGGCACGCTCAACGGGCTCGGCGAGCGCTGCGGCAACGCCAACCTCGTCTCCATCATTCCGACGCTGAAGCTCAAGGACGAGTTCGCCGACCGCTTCGAGATCGGCGTCTCCGACGCCCAGCTCGCGCGGCTGGCGCACGCCTCCCACAGCCTCGACGAGATGCTCAACCGAGCCTCCAACCGCCACGCGCCCTATGTCGGCGAGAGCGCATTCGCCACCAAGGCCGGCATCCATGCCTCCGCCATCATGAAGGAGCCCAAGACCTACGAGCACGTGCCGCCCGAGCGGGTGGGCAACAGGCGCAAGCTCCTGGTCTCCGACCAGGCCGGCAAGTCGAACGTGCTGGCCGAGCTCGAGCGCATCGGCCTCAAGGTCGACAGGGACGATCCCCGCATCGGGAGGCTGCTCGAGGTGGTGAAGGAGCGCGAGGCGATCGGATATGCCTACGAGGCGGCGGACGCCTCCTTCGAGCTGCTGGCGCGCCGCGTGCTCGGCAAGGTGCCGAGCTACTTCGACGTCGAGAAGTTCGACGTCAATGTCGAGCAGCGCGACAACGCCGTCGGCCAGCGCGTCACGGTGTCTCTGGCGGTGGTCAAGGTGAAGGTCGACGGCGAGACGCTGATCTCGGCGGCGGAAGGCAACGGTCCGGTCAACGCGCTCGACCTCGCGCTGCGCAAGGACCTGGGGAAGTACCAGGGCTACATCAGCGGGATCGAGCTGACCGACTACCGCGTGCGCATCCTCAACGGCGGCACCGAGGCGGTGACCCGCGTGCTGATCGAGAGCACGGACGAGCTCGGCGAGCGCTGGACCACGGTCGGCGTCTCGCCCAACATCATCGACGCCTCGTTCCAGGCGCTGATGGATTCGATCGTCTACAAGCTCGTGCGCTCCGGAGCGCCGGCGTGAGCCGTCCATGATCGACCATGTCTCCGTCGCGGTGCGCGACCTCGAGCGCGCCGCGCGCTTCTACCGGGCAGTCCTGGGCGCCATCGGCTATGCGCAGCTCGAGGCCCGGCCGCTCACCGTCGGCTTCGGCAAGACCTATCCCGAGCTCTGGATCAATCTGCGTTCCGCCATGGCGCCGGCCGCTCCCGACAGCGGCGCGCATGTCGCGCTGCGCGTACGGACGACCGACTCGGTCAACGCCTTCCACGCCGCGGCGCTCGCGGCGGGCGGCACCTCCGACGGCGCCCCGGGCCCGCGACCGCAGCACGGCGAAGGCTATTACGCCGCCTTCGTGCGCGATCCCGACGGCAACCGCATCGAGGCGGTGACGTTTCTCAAGGAAGGGTGAGCTCGAGCGGCTGCTGTGCTGTCGTCCCCGCGCAAGCGGGGACCCATATCCCCGGTCTCTGAAATATGAGTCTCCGCGTTCGCGGGGACGACATCAGAGCGATCCGGGCGCGCTACAACTTCTCCGCGGCGACCGACGCCATCTTTTTCTCCGCCTCGGTCACCGCCTGCGCCGCCGCGAGCAGCTTGGGCAGGATGTCCTCGACGCGCTCGGCCACCAGGACATCGACCGACATGTCCGGCCTGATGAACTCGAGCCGCCTCATGTCGTCGATCAACGCGCAGAGCGGGTCCCAGAACCGTTCGACGTTGAGAATGAGGATCGGCTTCTTGTGCCGGCCGAGTTGCGCCCAGGTGAGCTGCTCGATCAGCTCCTCGAGCGTGCCGACTCCGCCGGGAAGGCCGACGAAGGCGTCGGCGCGCTCGAACATCACCCGTTTGCGCTCGTGCATGTCCCGGGTGATGACGCGCTCCTGCACGCGCAGCAGCATGTGCTCGCGGTTGACCAGGAAGTCGGGAATGACCCCGGTCACCGATCCGCCGTGGTCGAGCACCGATTCGGCGAGCGCGCCCATCAGCCCGACCGAGCCGCCGCCGTAGACCAGTCGGATGCGGTGCTCGGCGAGGATGCGGCCGAACTTCGTCGCCGCTTGAACGAAGGCGGGGTTCGTGCCGGGGCTGGCCGCGCAATAGACGCAAATCGATTTGATCGTGCTCATGGGCGAAGGATGTGGCCCGCGCCGGGCGGGCCGTCAAGCCGCGGTTTTGGCATGATCGTGTCGGCTCGCCGCGCCTCGCCGGTCGGGTTTTCTCGTCCGGGGTGATTGCAGTCTGGAAAGTCTCTATATGAGGGTCTCGCGGTCCGCCCGAGCGGCCCGCCAGTCCGGGCCTGTGTCTAGATGGATTCCCGTCCGCGATCGACCGCAGCATTCAAGCGCGAGCAGTCCGCCGACGGCGAGGGCTCGCTGTTCGTCATCATGCGCGGGCTGTGGCCGTATATCTGGCCGGCCGACCGGCCCGATCTGCAGCTGCGCGTCGCGGCGTCGATGCTGCTCCTGCTCGCGGCCAAGCTCGCGACCATCGCGGTGCCCTTCACCTTCAAATGGGCGACCGACGCGCTCACCGGGGAGGGGAGCGCGCCGGTGGCGCCGTCCTCGTGGCTGGTCTGGGTGTTCGCCGCGCCGATCGCCATGACCATCGCCTACGGCGGGATGCGCATCCTGATGGCGGTGCTCACCCAGGCGCGCGACGGCATCTTCGCGAAGGTGGCGATGAACGCGGTGCGCCGCCTCGCCTACCGCACCTTCGAGCACATGCACCAGCTCTCGCTGCGCTTCCATCTCGAGCGCAAGACCGGCGGCCTCACCCGCGTGCTCGAGCGCGGGCGCAATGCCATCGAGACGATCGTGCGCATGGTCATCATGCAGCTCGTCCCGACCGTCTTCGAGCTCGCGCTGGTGGTGGTCGTACTGCTCTATCAATTCGATTGGCGCTACGTCGTCGTCGTCCTCGCCGTGGTCGCGCTCTACATGGTCTACACCTATCTCGCGACCGAATGGCGCATCAACATCCGCCGCCGCATGAACGACAGCGACACCGATGCCAACGTCAAGGCGATCGACTCGCTGCTCAATTACGAGACGGTGAAATATTTCGGCGCCGAAGAGCGGGAGGCGCGGCGCTACGACCGCGCGATGGCGCGCTACGAGGAGGCGAGCGTCCAGGCCTATGTCTCGCTCGCCGTGCTCAATGCCGGCCAGGCCGCGATCTTCACCGTCGGGCTCGCCGCGGTGATGGTGATGTGCGCCTACGGCGTCAAGGACGGCACCAAGACGGTCGGCGACTTCGTGATGATCAACGCCATGATGATCCAGCTCTACCAGCCGCTCAACTTCATGGGCATGGTCTATCGCGAGATCAAGCAAGCGGTGATCGACATCGAGCGGATGTTCGCGATCCTCGCGCGCCCGCCCGAGATCAAGGATGCGTCCGACGTCAGGCCGCTCATGGTGAAGCGCGGGGCAATCCGTTTCGAGGACGTCTCCTTCGCCTACGAGCCCGACCGGCAGATCCTCAAGGGCATCAGTTTCGAGGTCCCCGCCGGCCACCGGGTCGCCGTGGTCGGTCCCTCAGGCGCCGGCAAGTCCACCATCTCGCGCCTGCTGTTCCGCTTCTACGAGGTCAGCGGCGGGCGCATCCTGATCGACGGGCAGGACATTCGCGACGTCACGCAGAAGTCCCTGCGCGCGGCGATCGGCATGGTTCCGCAGGACACCGTCCTGTTCAACGACACCATCCGCTACAACATCCGCTACGGCCGCTGGGGGGCGAGCGACGGCGAGGTCGAGGAAGCGGCCCGGCTCGCCCAGATCGACGATTTCATCCGGCGCTCGCCCAAGGGCTACGACACCGAGGTGGGCGAGCGCGGCCTGAAGCTCTCGGGCGGCGAGAAGCAGCGCGTCGCCATCGCGCGCACGATCCTGAAGGCGCCGCCGATCCTGCTGCTCGACGAGGCCACCTCGGCGCTCGACAGCCACACCGAGCGCGACATCCAGGATGCGCTCGAGCGCGTGTCGGAGAACCGCACCACGCTCGTCATCGCGCACCGTCTGTCCACCATCGTCGGCGCCGACGAGATCATCGTGCTCGACGACGGCGTGATCGTCGAGCGCGGCACCCACCACCAGCTCCTGGCGAAGGGCGGGCTTTACGCCGGCATGTGGAACCGGCAGCGCGAGGCTGCCGCGGCGCGCGAGAAGCTCGCGCTGGTCGAGGAGGAGGATGTCGCGCCCAACCGCGATCCGCCGGTGGTGGAAGAGGGTCCGCCCGAGCCGCCCGATCGCGAGGGCCGGCTCGCGCCGCCCACCGAGCGCGCCGACGCCGCGGAGTGATCATGTCGGTGCTCGCCTCCATCCGATCGCAGCTGGTGCCGATCCATCGCGAGGGCCTGCCGTTCATCGGCATGTTCGCGCTGGCGAGCCTGATCCTGTTCTGGCTGTGGTCGCCGCTCGGCTGGCTCGCCGCCGTTGCGACGCTCTGGTGCGCCTATTTCTTCCGCGATCCTGAACGCGTGACGCCGGTCCGGGACGGCATCGTGGTCGCCCCCGCCGACGGGCGCGTGAGCCGCGTCACCAACGCCGTGCCGGCAGGCGAGCTCGGGCTCGGCGATCGGCCGCTGCCGCGGGTGTCGATCTTCATGAGCGTGTTCGACTGCCACGTGAACCGCAGCCCGGTGACCGGCAAGATCGAGCGCATCGTCTATCGCCCGGGCGCCTTCGTGAATGCCGATCTCGACAAGGCGAGCGAGGACAACGAGCGCAATTCCTTCCTCGTCGCGACCGACCGGGGCCGCATCGGCGTCGTGCAGATCGCAGGCCTCGTCGCCCGCCGCGTCGTCTGCTTCGTGCGGCAGGGCGCGAGCGTCGGCGTCGGCGAGCGCATCGGGCTCATCCGCTTCGGCTCGCGCGTCGACGTCTATCTGCCCGAGGGCGTGCGGCCGCTGGTGGCCGAGGGACAGACCGCCATCGCCGGCGAGACGGTGATCGCCGATCTGCGCGCCGGCGATCCGCAGCGCAGCTTCCGCATCGGCTAGCGCCGGTCAAACCGACCGGCGCGCCGCCGACCTCCACCCGACCCTTTCAGGGGAGGGCGGACCGCCGCCGCGCCGCGTATGCGCCTCGTCGGAAATGGTTAACGCGCCCCGCGCTGGCGGGCGCACGCGCGTTTCGCTATATTGCTGGCATGCCGTTCTCCCCCTACGACCCGGTCCGACCCGAGGCCAGGCGGCGCCGCTTCCGCTTCATCCCGGTGCGCACCTTGCTGCCGAACCTGATCACCTTGCTGGCGCTCTGCGCCGGGCTCACCGCCATCCGGCTCGCGGTCGAGGAGAAGCTCGAATGGGCGGTTGCGGCGATCGTGTTCGCGGCGCTGCTCGACGGCATCGACGGGCGCGTGGCGCGCATGCTCAAGGGCGCGTCTCGCTTCGGCGCCGAGCTCGACAGCCTCGCCGACTTCGTCAATTTCGGCGTCGCGCCGGCGCTGATGCTGTATTTCTGGGGACTGCACGAATTGGGCAACGGCGGCTGGATTGCCGCCATGGTGTTCGCGATCTGCACCGGTCTGCGGCTGGCGCGCTTCAACGTGATGATCGACGACCCGAACCGGCCGGTCTGGGCGGGAAAGTTCTTCACCGGCGTGCCGGCGCCGGCCGGCGCCATCACCGTGCTGCTGCCGATCTACGTCTATTTCCTCGGCATGCCGCGCCTGGCCTTCGTCGCGCCGGTGACCTTCGTCTACACGCTCGCCATCGCCTTCCTGATGGTCTCGCGGCTGCCGGTATTTTCCGGCAAGCGCGTCGGCAAGCGCGTCGCGCCGGAGATGGTGCTGCCGGTGTTCGTCGCGGTGGTGCTGTTCTTCGCGCTGCTCGTCTCCTATCCATGGGTGGTGCTGACCATCGGCACCGTCTGCTATCTCGCTTGCCTGCCGGTGGGCTGGCTGTCCTATCGCCGCTACCAGCGCAAGGACTTGGCC
>JBAUOM010000721.1:0-2613 GCA_049579765.1 Xanthobacteraceae bacterium | reverse complement strand
GGGATAAGCTCGCGCGGGCCCGACCCACGCGAGCTTCTCGCAGCTCATATCGCCCGCATCGCCCCGACCTTGTCGGTCGGTGCTCGACCGCGGCTGGAACGGCTGCGGGGATTTGGCCCCGGGATCGGACGCAACCTCACGTGCGCCTGCTCGCGAATCGTCCTGCCCGACGAGACCACAGCCATTCTAGTGGCGGCGATCGAGCGCTCCGGCCCCGACCTGCCGCTCGGCGAGCGCGTCGCACGGCTCCTGGCGGGCGGCGAAGAGCCGATCGCGGCCTTCACGCCCGGCGGCAGCCTGATAGCCGCCACCGAGAGCGCGCAAGGGCTTCTCAACGGCGCGCGTTCGCTAGCCGCGCTTGGAGTGCAGGACATCGTGCCCGCCGCGCTGGCGAGCGGTCACGCCGCGGGGTCCTGCGCCGCAAGCGCGATCTCGATCGACCGCATCGGCGGCGATGCCGCAACGGTGCTGATCGCAAGCTTCGTTACGCCCGCCGCGGCCACGGAATTGGTCGCTGCCTTTGCGGCGGCATCTCCGCTCGGAGAGCCTGCGGCACTCGCGAGCCATCCATCGCGGCAGCCGCCGTGCCCCGCGCCGGCGGCTTCGCGCGAGCGGCGCGGTCCGCTTCGTTTCCTCTGGCAGATGGACGATGAGGGACGCTTCACGCTCGGTGGCGACGAATTCATCGCACTCTCCGGCCCGCGCGCCGCAACTCTCATCGGACGGCCGTGGTCGGAGGTGGCGGGCGAACTCGGCCTCGATCCCGACGGCCAGATCGCGCGCGCGGTCGCGACCCGTGACACCTGGAGCGGGCTCAGTGTTTCCTGGCCGTTTGGCGTGGAACGGATTGCGGTCGAGCTGTCGGGCCTGCCGGTGTTCGACCGTGACCGCATATTCCGCGGCTATCGCGGTTTCGGCGTCTGCCGCGACGTCGCCCGGCTCGCCGCCTTGAAACCGCAGCACCAGCCCTCCTTCGCGGCGGCCGGGACGCCTGCTGCGCCTCCCATTGCAGCTTCAGTCCTGCCGGCGAGCGGTGGGCGATCCTCGCTCGCCGCAGCGACAACTGCCGAGAACGTCGTGCCTTTCCCGAACGCCGCCCCCGACCCGAGAACGCCGGCCTTGAGCGCGGTGGAACGCGGCGCCTTCCACGAGCTCTCGCGCAAGCTCGCGCAACGGCTCGCGAACGCCGGTGTCGCGCCCCGGAGCAGCGGGGACGACGCAACCGAGCTGCCAGGGCGCGGACTGATCGCGGGACGACGAGCTGCAGCCGGCGCCGACGAGGCGCCGGTGCGCACGCCTGCTCCCGCTGTCTCTGCCCCGGCATTGGTCAAGCTCGACCTCGGGCAAGCGGAATTTGCCGAGTTCGCCCCGATTCTGGACACCGCGACCGACGGCGTATTGCTGCTCGATCGGCTGGGACGCATCGTATTTGCGACCCGGGGCGCGGAGGCGCTGTTCGGCTATGAGGTGAGCGAACTCATCGGCCGGGCATTCCGCGAGCTGTTTGATCCCGACAGCGTGGAGGAGGCTGACGAATGCTTCAACGGTCTCCTGGCCGGCCGTGCCGGCTGCTCCTGCAAGGACGGGCGGGAGGTCATCGGGCGTCCACGGCAAGGCGGCCCGCTGCAACTACTCATGACGATGGGGCGGATCGGCGAGGGTGCCGACAGCCTCTGCGCCGCCTTTCGCGACATCAGCGAGTGGAAGCGGGCGGAGGAGCGGCTGGCGCAGGCGAAGCGCCAGGCGGAGCGGACGTCCTCGGCCAAGTCCGACTTTCTCGCACGGGTCAGCCACGAGATGCGCGCTCCGCTCGACGCGATCATCGGCTTCTCGGAAGTCATGATGGAGGGACGCTTCGGTCCCGTCGGCAACGAACACTACCGCGAATATCTCAGGGACATCCACGCCTCCGGCGGCCATCTCCTTGCATTGATCGACGACCTGCTTGATCTGTCCAAGATCGAGGCCGGCAAGCTCGAACTCACATTCGCCAACGTGTCGCTCAACGACCTCGCCCGTCAATGCGTCGTCAGCATGCGGCCGCAGGCAAATCGCGAGCACGTGGTCATCCGCACCTCGCTTCCGCCGACGCTTCCGCAGGTCGTCGCCGATGCCGCTCGGTGCGGCGGATCGTGCTCAGGCTCCTGTCCAACTCCATCAAGTGCACGGCTGCCGGCGGGCAGGTGATCGTATCGACTGCGCTCACCGACGACGGCGAGGTCGCCCTGCGGGTGCGCGACACCGGCCCGGGCATGAGCGGGAACGACCTCGTCACCGCGCTCGAGCCACTGCAGCGGCCGGCGACTTCCGCGCGCGAAGTTTCCGACGGCACCGAGTTGGGCCTGCCGCTGACCAAAGCGTTGGCGGAGGCGAACCACGCGCGCTTCTCCATCAAGAGCGCGCCGAAAGCGGGTATGCTGGCGGAGATCGCCTTTCCAGCGCGCCGGATCCTGGCGGGCTGATGGGCCGGTATGCCCGCTCCTCCGGGATCGGTGGACATCCCCTCGATTCGACCGGCTGCGGGCCAATCACCCTATGTCGCAGGGCGACCGAAATCGCTATCCTCGATCACGTTTGCAGTCACTGCGCATCGTCGCTGCGGCGATGTTACGG
>JBAUOM010000720.1:0-4758 GCA_049579765.1 Xanthobacteraceae bacterium | reverse complement strand
ATATTGAGGGTGTTGATGACGCGGCCCCAGCGCCGCGCTTTCATCTGCGGCCAGGCGAGCCGCGTCAGCCGGATCGCGGCGAACAGCTTCTCGTCGAAGTCCTCGCGCCAGATTTCGTCGGTGACCTCCTCGAAAGCGCCGGTGCGCGAGGTGCCGGCATTGTTCACGACGATGTCGATCTTCCCGAACGCCTGCATGGCTTCGTCGTAGGCGCGCCGGATATCGGCGTCGACGGCGACGTTCGCGGCGATCGCATGCACGCGTCCGCGGCCGTTCGCGCCGATGCCCTTGGCGGCGGCGTCAAGTCCCTCCCGGCCGCGCGCCACGATGGCGACGTCGGCGCCGGAAGCCGCGAACCGCGTCGCGATCGCAAGCCCGATGCCCTTGCTGGCGCCCGTGACGACGGCCGTCCGGCCGGCGAGACTGATGTCCATGGCGTCCTCCCGATGTCGTGGGAACTTGCGCTGTCGCATGGGTTCCCGCAAGTCCTGGCAAGGAGGCCGTCGTGCCGGCAAGCCGTTTGCGCGCCGGAGGTGGCGCGGATACGCCGCTCGTCTAGAATGCCGCGCCGGAGAGCTACGATGGAATTCACTGCCCTGTTCCTCGCCGTCACCGCCGTGCTGCTCGCCGCCTGGTGCGGCACGCGCAGGCTTGCGCTGGCGCTGTTCGCCGCCACGCTCATCGCCTCGATCGCGACCTATCTCCATCACGCGAGCAACGTGCTGCAGCTTTCGTTCTGAAGGCAAACATGACTCGGTCGCTCTCGGTGACGCTCAACGCTCTCGCGCTCTATGCGATCGCGTTGGTGCTGATCGCCGCCTTCGCCGCGCAACTGCTCCTCGGCGAACTGCCCTGTCCCTTGTGCCTGCTGCAGCGCGTTCAGTTCGCATTGCTGGCGGTGGGACCGCTCTTGAATCTCCGCTTCGGCCCGCGCCCGAGCCACTACGCGCTCTCGCTCCTGGTGGCCGCCGCCGGCGCCACTTTTGCCATGCGTCAGGTGCTGCTGCACATCATGCCCGGTGATCCCGGCTATGGCTCGGCGCTGCTCGGCTATCATTACTATACTTGGGCCTTCATCGGCTTCGCGGTCGCCACCCTCGCGGTCGCGGCCATGCTGCTGTTCGACGGCCAATTCGAACCCGACGACAAGGCGCCGGCGGTCGGCGCATTCGCGCGCCTGGCCGTGTGGCTGGTCCTCGCTCTGACCGCGCTCAACGTCGTCGCGACGCTCCTGGAATGCGGCTTTGCCGCCTGTCCCGACGATCCAGTCGCATACGAGCTGCTCAAAGCATGGCGGTGAGCGCGGCATTCGCGCTTGCGCTCGGCGGCGCGGTCAATCGGGGAATCGGTACTGCTTGCCTTGCCCCGGCGCCGGCGGCCGAGCCCATCCAAAAACGGAGCGCCCGCCATAGGAATGCGAATTCGCCCGCTCCTGCGCGTTGAGCTGCTCCAGGCTCGGACCGCTTGCGTGGCGTTCGACCTCGCGCGCCTGCGCATCGAGCCGCTCGAGCGCGGCGAGTTCCTCCTCGCGCCCGAGCTTCGCCTGCTGCACGCCCGATTTCAGCACGCGAACGGTCTCGTCATAGACGGCAAGCGGCACCGGGAACGGGTGGCCGTCCTTGCCGCCGAGCGCGAACGCAAACCGCGCGGGGTCGGTGAAGCGGCAGGGAGCTCCGTGCACGACCTCGGCCACCATCGCCAGCGCGCGTACGGTGCGCGCTCCGACACCGGGCACCAGCAGCAAGTCGGAGAAATCGCGCGGGGCGCGGTCCGCCGCCGCCGCCAGGGTCCCGTGCAGCCGCCGCGCCACGACATCGCCCGCACGCACGTCGTGATGCTCCGGCATGATCAAGTGCGGCAGCGGCGGTTGCGCGGGGACGGTTTCGCGCCGCGCGGCGCGGCCTTCGAGCTTCCCCAATTCGAGGACGATGCGATCGGGCCCGAGCGATGCCAGCAGCTCGAGCTGCCCGCGCCGCGATGCGTCCGCGCGGCGATCGGTGAGATTAACGATGTTGCCCTGGCGCGCGCCGGCGATGGCGGCGTGCGGTTCGTCGACAAAATTCTTCAGCCCTTCCGAGAGCCAATGGTAGCGGCGGGCCTGCCTGCGCTCGCCGTTCATCCCTTGCTGGACAACGGCCCAACGGCCGTCGTCGCTGACGATGAAGCCGTGCAGATAGAGATCGAAGCCGTCCTGCACGGCGGCGCTGTCGACCTTGGCCACCAGGCGGCTCGCCGTCGCGAGCGCCGCTCCATCGAACCCGGCCTGCTCTCCGATCGAGACCAGTTCGTGCGGCGTTTGGCGCGAAAATCGGCCGCGCCCGCCGCAGACGTGAACCCCGAGCTCCTTTTCCAGGGGAGCGAGCCCGCGCTTGAGCGCGCCGACGACGCTCGTGGTGATCCCGGAGGAATGCCAATCCATCCCCATCACGGCCCCGAACGACTGGAACCAGAACGGATGCGCGAGACGGCGCAGCAGTTCGTCGCGCCCGTAGTGATGGACGATCGCCTGGCTGATCACCGCACCGAGACGGGTCATGCGGTCGGCGAGCCACTTGGGCACGTGCCCGCCATGCAGCGGCAGGTCGGCTGTTCCCGTTCGTCGCGCCATCGGCTGCGGTTCCGAGTTCCCGGTCGGGCCGCCGGCCGCATCGCTCGACCCGCGGTTCGGCCGAAATGTAGTGATCGGGACGCGATTCGTCGCCGACCAAAAAGTCGGACCGGCCGTGTCGGATCACGCATCACCCGTTCGTCCTCGGCTTGACTCAACCAGGAGAAGGCGAATGCCCGTCACCACTGAAGCTGCCCCCACCTCGGATCGCGAGCTGGTATTGACCCGGATCATCGACGCGCCGCGCGAAAAGCTATTCCGGGCGTGGACCGACCCCGCGCTGCTCAAGCAGTGGTTCGCGCCGCGGCCCTACACCACGCCGGTGGCGGAGCTCGACGTCCGGCCCGGCGGCGCCAACTTCGTCGTCATGCGCGACCCCGAGGGGAAGGATCACCCCAACAGGGGCGTCTACCTCGAGGTCGTCCCCAACGAGCGGCTGGTCTTCACCGACGCCTATACCAAGGCCTGGGAGCCGTCCCAGAAGCCGTTCATGACCGTGATCCTCACCTTCGAGGACGCAGGCGGCAACACGCGCTACACCGCCCGCGTGCGCCATTGGACGGTCGCCGACCGCGAGACGCACGAAAAGATGGGCTTCCACCCGGGCTGGGGCCTGTGCACCGACCAGCTGGCGGAACTCGTGGCCAAACTCTGAGCGGTCACCGGCGCCGTCGCTCTCCGATCCGATGGCGCCGGCAACGAGGAGAATCTCGACAGGGGGGCCCGAGCGCCGCGAGGCGGCGGGCTGCCTTCGCCGAACGAGGATGACGCCACCGATGATCAGAATCTACAATTTCGCGCGCGGCGCGCGTGGCCTGCGCGTAATCTGGCAATGCGAGGAGATGGGCCTGCCCTATCGCCTCGAGACGGTCTCCTTTCCGACCGGCGAGGCCTATCGCGCGCGCAATCCGCTCGGCACCGTGCCCTTCCTCGAAGACGGCGGCGATGTCGCCATCAACGAGTCCGTCGCCATGATGCTCTATCTCGCGGAGAAATACGGGCCCACGCCGTTGCTGCCCGGCAAGGCCGATCCGGCATTCGCGCGCGTGCTGCAAATGACGGTGTTCGGCGAAGGCACCATCGGCGCCGGCCTCAACCCGCTTCTGGCGGCGCATTTCGTCGCGCCCGAGGCGGACAAGCGCAATTGGTCGGTGCGCGCGCAGGAAGCGCGCGTCAAGCAGGCCATCGACCACGTGGCGGACATGCTCGGCGTCGAGCCGTTCCTCGCCGGCGCCGATCTGACCCTCGCCGACATTTCCGTGAGCACTGCGCTCGGAATGTGGCGCGCCGCGCTCGGCCTGGCGCTGCCGGACCGGCTTGTCGCCTACCAGGCGCGGATCGCCGCGCGCCCGGCATACCAGCGCGCGCGCAAGGCGCAATAGACGCGCAGACATCATGTCACGATCCTTGCGTGGATCACAATGAGAGGAGGCTTGCATGCCCTATGTCGACGGTTTCGTGGTCGCGGGGCCGAAGCGCAACATCGAGGCCTACAAGGCGATGGCCCGCAACGCCGGCGCGGTGTGGAAGGAGCACGGCACGCTCGCCTTCGTGGAATGCGTCGGCGATGACGTGCCTTACGGCGAGCTCACCTCGTTTCCGCGCGCGGTGCAGGCGAAGGACGACGAGATCGTGGTCTTTTCCTGGATCGTCTACGCCTCGCGCACGCAGCGCGACGCCGTCAACGCGAAGGTGATGGCGGATCCCCGCCTCAAGGCCGACATGGGGAACATGCCGTTCGATGGCAAGCGCATGATCTACGGCGGGTTCGAGACCTTCCTGCAGCTGTAGCGCGCAGCGCGCTCCGACTAGCGCAGCGCCTGCGCGTAGATCTCCGAATTGAAGCCGACGAGGAGCTTGCCGCCAACATCGAGGACGGGTCGCTTGATCATCGAAGGCTGCGCGATCATCAGCGCGATCGCCTTCGTCTCGTCGAGCCCGGCCTTGTCCTTGTCGGGCAGCTTGCGGAACGTCGTGCCGGCGCGGTTCAACAGCGCCTCCCAGCCGACCGCGCGCGCCCAGGCTTCCAGCTGCCCGCGCCCGATCCCCTGCGTCTTGTAGTCGTGGAAGGCGTAAGCGACGCCGCGCACGTCGAGCCAGGCCCGCGCCTTCTTCATGGTGTCGCAGTTCTTGATGCCGTAGATCGTGAC
>JBAUOM010000719.1:0-4473 GCA_049579765.1 Xanthobacteraceae bacterium | reverse complement strand
GCCCGACGGAGACCGCAATCCCACCCGCAGGCCGGCTCCGAAGCCGCCGCGCGCGGCACGGCCGACGGCGCTGTCCGTCACCGACGTCGAGAACTGGCTGCGCGATCCCTACACGATCTATGCCCGGCACATTCTCAAGCTGCGCGAGCTCGATGCCGTCGACCTGGCGCCGGGCGCGGCGGATCGGGGCATCGTCATCCATGGCGCGCTGAGCGAGTTCACCAAGACGTTCGCAGCCGGCCTGCCCGCCGATCCCGCCGCCGCCCTCATCGACATCGGCGCCAGGCATTTCGCTGCACTGGAGGATTACCCCGAGGCGCGCGCATTCTGGTGGCCGCGCTTCAAGCGCATCGCCCGCTGGTTCGCCGGGTGGGAGCGCGTGCGTCGCGGCGACGTCGCGGCGCTGGCCGCCGAGACCTCCTGCAAGATCGACATCCCGCTGGGCGAACGCGTGTTCACGCTCCGCGCCCGGGCCGACCGCATCGAGCGCCTCGCCGGCGGCCAATACGCCATCCTCGACTACAAGACCGGGCAGGTCCCGACCGAGCCGCAGGTGCGCATCGGCATCTCACCACAGCTCACCCTCGAAGCCGCGATCCTGCGCCGCGGCGGGTTTCCCGGTATTCCCGAAGGCGCCAGCGTCGCCGAGTTGGTCTACGTCTCGCTCAAGGGCCGCGCGCCCGCCGGCGAGGAGAAGGCAATCGAGTTCAAGGATGGAAACGCCGACGCCCACGCCGAGCGCGCCCTTGCCAAGCTCAAGGCGGTCGTCGAGCGTTTCGAGGACGAGCAGCAGCCTTACCTTCCGCTGGTCCTGCCGATGTGGAAGAGCCGCTACGGCGCCTACGATCACCTCGCGCGCGTGAAGGAATGGGCGATCGGCGGCACCGACGATGCCGGCACAGGAGACGCGGAATGAGCGCTCTATCGCCTGCGCCGCGTCCGTTGCATGCCCTTGACGACCTGTTGGCGCTTAGCCACCCGGGCGGGATCGGCTTCCGCCTCCGACACCGCGATCGGCAGCAGGAGTTGGATCGGCACGCCGAGCGCACGGGCGATCTTCTGGTGCAGCGCGACCGGACCTTTGCGCTTCCCCGCTTCGAGCTCCGACAGATAGCCCTGGGTGATGCCAGCGGACACCGCCAGCTCGACCTGGGGCCAGCCGCGCCATTCGCGCAGGACGCGGATGGGATTCTCGCCGGACGCCAGCCGATCGACGACGGCCTTGGGCAGTACGATTTCGTGACCGATTGCGACCGCCGCGCGCGCGCGATGCACGAGGCGTGCGGTGCCCGCGTCCTCGTCAACAGCCAGCGCGGCGAGGCGCTCGTATTCGCTCTTGGGAAGGATCGCAAACTCCTCGCCCCCCGTGGTCTTAATGAACTGAACCTTAGTCATTTCGGCCTCTCAATTGTAAATCTCCCGGCGATGCCCGACGGCAGCGACGATGACGGTGTCGCCCTCGACGTAGAAGACGATGCGCCAGTCGCCGACGCGCAACCGCGCCCCGGCGCGTCCCTTGAGCCGCTTCACATCGCCGTGCCCGGTCTGCGCGAACGCCGTGAGCTTGGCATCCAACCGTCGCCGCACGTCGGCGGAGAGATTGAGCCACTGACGCGTCGCTGCGGCGGTGAATGCAACCTTCACTTCCTCTATATTACAGACTGCGATATATGCGTCAAGTCGGCTATTACGAATTGCAATATTGCGGAATGCGCATGACAGCCCCCCGCATCATTCCCGAGGAGCTGCTGCGGATCCAGGCCGAGGCGTCGGATCCCGCGGTATCGGCCTGGGTCGCGGCCAATGCCGGCTCGGGCAAGACCCACGTCCTGGCCCAGCGCGTGATCCGGCTCCTGCTCGATGGCGTCGACCCGGCCAAAATCCTCTGCATCACCTTCACCAAGGCCGCCGCCGCCAACATGGCGAACCGCGTGTTCGACGAGCTACGGCGCTGGACCGCGCTCGACGACGCGCATCTCGACGCCGCCATTGTGCAGATTTCGCAGATTCGGCCGGACGCGGCGCGGCGCGCGCTGGCGCGACGGCTGTTTGCGCTGGCACTGGAAACGCCGGGCGGGCTGAAGGTGCAGACCATTCATGCCTTCTGCACCCGGCTGCTGCATCAGTTCCCGTTCGAGGCCAATGTCGCGGCGCGCTTCGACGTGCTCGACGACGCGGCGGAAGCTCAGCTTCTCGGCGAAATCAGCCTCGGAGTGCTGCTCGACGCCGCCTTGCTTCCGCGCGGCGCGCTCGGTCGGGCACTCGCCACCGCGATATCGGTGGCCGCCGACCAGACCTTCAAGGAAGTGGTCGGGGAGGCGCTCCGCAAGCGCGCCGGCGTGCGGGCCTGGATCGAGCACGGCGGCAGCGTGGAGGCGGCCATCGCAGGGCTGTGCGGGGCGCTCGGTATCGGCACCGACGAGACCATCGAACAGCTCGAAAGCGAGATCGCGGACGGGCCTCTGTTGCCGGTATCGCAATGGGCCGCCGCCGCGGCGACGCTGGGGCGGGGCTCGAAGCTCGATCAGGAACAGGCGCGCCGCCTCCTCGCCGCCCTCGGGTCGTCCGGTCCGGAACGCGTCGACACCTATCTTCAGCTGTTTCTCACGGGCAAATTCGAGCCGCGCGACCGTCTGGTGACCAAGGCCATCGAGACCTGCGATCCGCAGCTCGCCGGCCGCCTCTGCGACGAACGTGCGCGCATCCTCCCGCTGGTGGAACGCCGCAAGGCCCTCGCCTGCCGCGATCGCACGGCGGCGCTGATCACGATCGCAGACGCCGTCATTTCCCGCTATCGGGCGGCCAAGGACCGGCGCGGGTTGCTCGACTACGACGACCTGATCGACAGGACGCTGGCCTTGCTCGGCGAAGAGCGGGCCGCCTGGGTGCACTACAAGCTCGATCGCGGCATCGACCACGTGCTGATCGACGAAGCCCAGGACACGAGCCCGAAACAGTGGGAGATCGTCCGGCGACTTACTGCCGAGTTTTTCGCCGGTGCCGGCGCACGCAATGTCAGGCGCACGATTTTCGCCGTCGGCGACGAGAAGCAATCGATCTTTTCGTTTCAGGGCGCGGCGCCGCGTGAATTCGAGGTGATGCATCGCGCTTTCGATACGTGGTCGAAAGCCGTGGCGCACGACTTTCGCTACGTGCGTTTTCGCCATTCTTTCCGCTCCGGCCCGAACGTGCTCGCGGCCGTCGACAGCGTCTTTGCGCGACCGGAGGCCTTTGCCGGCCTGTCGGCGGATGCGGTCAAGACCGTGCACGAGCCGCTTCCCGACGCCGCGCCGGGCATGGTCGAGATCTGGGAGACGACCAAGCCCAAGGACAAGCGCGAGATCGAAGCCTGGGACGCGCCCTTCGACGAGCTGACCGAGACGAGCCCGCAGGTGCGGTTGGCGGCCAGGATCGCGAAGAACGTCAAGCTTTGGATGGCGCGCGGGGCGCGCGCCGGCGACGTGCTGGTGCTCGTGCGCCAGCGGGGGCCGCTGTTCGAAGCGATCATCCGATCGCTGAAGGATTTACATATCCCGGTCGCCGGCGCCGACCGGTTGGTGCTGACCGAGCATATCGCCGTGATGGATTTGATGGCGCTCGCCGACGCGCTCCTGCTGCCGGACGACGATCTTGCGCTTGCGACAGTGCTCAAGAGCCCGCTGTTCGGCCTGGATGACGCCGACCTGTTCGAGATCGCTTGGGAACGCAAAGGCTCCTTGCGCGCGGCGTTGCGGGCAAAAGCGCATTTGCAACCGCGTTTCGCCGATGTGGCAGACAAGCTCGACCGCTTCGCCGCGTGGGCGCGGCAGATGCCGTTCGCCTTCTATGCGCGCGTGCTCGGCGCCGAAGGCGGGCGCAGACGCTTCCTCGCGCGTCTCGGCCACGAGGCCGAGGACGCGCTCGACGAGTTCCTCAATCTCGCGCTCGAATACGAGCGCCGCCGTACGCCGTCGCTGCAAGGCTTCATCGCCTGGCTGCGCACCGCCCGTACCGACGTGAAACGCGACATGGAGATCACCCGCGACGAGGTGCGGGTGATGACGGTGCACGGCGCCAAAGGCTTGGAGGCGCCGGTCGTCGTCCTGGCCGACACCACGACGGAGCCGGCGGGGCCGGTGCAACGGCAAGCGCGGCTCGTCGCGCTCGCCGACGCTGCGCCGCATTCGCCCCCTGGCTGCCTGGCCTGGATCGCAGCGCGCACAACCGACACCCCGCCGCTCAGCGCGGCGCGCGAACGCATGCGCTGCGAGGCCGCGGAAGAACACCGGCGGCTCCTCTACGTCGCCATGACGCGTGCCATCGACCGACTCGTCATCTGCGGCGCGGAAGGCGAGCGCGGGCGGCCCGAGGGCTGCTGGTGGAACCTGGTGTTCGCGGCATTGCAGCCGCCCGTCTCGGTCGAGGAACCCGCCGACGACGGCGACGGCACCGTTTGGCGCTATCACAAGGTCCCGCCCCGCGCCGAGGAGGCGG
>JBAUOM010000718.1:0-7850 GCA_049579765.1 Xanthobacteraceae bacterium | reverse complement strand
GCCCTCGCCCATGCCCTTGATTCCGAATTCGGTATAGGGCGACGGCGTCTCCATATGAAAAATGCGGATGGCCGGGATTTCGGTCGGGCCGGGCAGCAGATAGTCGGCAAAGGTCGACGCGAGCGGCTGCCCATTGGCGTCGAACGGGCTCTCCTCGTACAGCGCGGTGCCAATGCCCTGCGCGATGCCGCCCAGGGATTGACCCTCGACCACCATCGGGTTGACGAGCGTGCCGCAATCCTCGACCGCGACGTAGTCGAGGATCTCGACCTCGCCGGTGCCGGTATCGACCGCGACCACGCCGGCGTGCGACGCATAGCTGAAGGCGCCGGTGTCCCGCTCGGGCTTGAAGGCCACCGTGGTCTCGAGGCCCCCGCGATCGACGTCCGGCGGCAGCTCCTGCGGGCGCAGATACCAGGCTTCGGCGACCTCACGCAGCGGGATCGATTTCTGCGGTCCCACAATCATGCCCTTGTCGTATTTCACGGTGCTTACCGCGGCCTGCATGAGATGGGCGCCGATCGCGATGAAGCGCGGCAAGAGCTCCCTGCATGCGTTCGCCACGGCGCCGCCCGACATGACGATGCTGCGCGACGCATAGGTCCCCGTGGAATACGGCGTGGTGCCGGTGTCGCCGAGAATGACCCGTATCTTGTCGAGAGCCACGCCAGTCACCTCGTGCGCGATCTGAGCCATCGTGGTTTCCATGCCCTGGCCGTGCGAATGCACGCCGGCGCGAACTTCGAGCCCGGCATCCGGCATCACCCGTACGGTCGCCTGGTCGTAGCCCGGCACGATCGGCAGGCCCCATCCGGAGAATACGCTTGTTCCGTGCGCGGTCTGCTCGCAATAGGATGCGAAGCCGATGCCGATCAGCCGGCCGTCGGGCTCGCCCCTGCGTTGGCGTTCGCGCCATGCTTCGAAGCCGATCTTGTCGCGCGCCGTGATCAGCGCCTTGCGGTAGTCGCCGCTGTCGTAGTGCTTGCGCGCGACATTGTCGTAGGGCATCGCCGCCGCGGGAACGAGATTGTCGTGTCGCACCTCCCACGGCTCGCGGCCGACCGCGCGCGCGATCGCGTCGATCATCAATTCCATGGCAAAGCAGACCCCGGTGCGGGCCACGCCGCGGTACGGCAGGAAACCGGGCTTGTTGGTCGCTACGCAGTGGGTCTTGCAGCGGTAGCCGCGAAAATCATAGGGCCCCGGCAAGTTTCCGGTCGCCTGCCCCGGCTCCAGCGCCACGGTGAACGGCCAGTTGGAATAGGCACCGCCGTCGATGGTGATCTCGGCGTCGAGCGCCCGGAGACGGCCGCGCTCGTCCGCGTGCGCGGTGAGCCGGTAGTGATGCTGCCGCGTATTGGCTCCGACCACCAAGTGCTCGCGCCGATCCTCGATATAACGGAAGGGCCGGCGATACTTGAGCGCCAGCCACGCGACGCAGAGCTCTTCGGGATGCACGATGACCTTGTAACCGAAGCCGCCGCCCACGTCGGGCGAGATCACCCGCACTCTTCCCTGGTCGATGCCGAGAAACTGCGCAAGTCCCACGCGAACGACATGCGGCACTTGCGTCGAATAGTAGACGACGAGCTGGTCGCCACGCTCGTCCCAATGGGCCAGGATCGCCTTGCCCTCCATCGGCACCATGGCCTGTCGGTTGAGCGACAGCTCCCGCTTGACGACGACCGGCGCGCCTTTCGCGTTGGCCTCATAGCCGTTGTCCAGGTTCAGCGTGAGGAACGAATTGTCGTTCCATTGCTCGTGCACGCGGACGTTTTCCGCAACGCGTGCGGCAAGCGCGTCGACCAGCACGGGAAGCTCGTCGAACTCGACCTCGATCTCTTCCGTCAGGTCCTCGGCTTCGGCACGCGTCGGCGCAACGCACATCGCGACTGCTTCGCCCACGAAGCGTACCTTGTCATGCGCCAGCGGATGCCATTCGGAGAGCTTGTAGCCCGGGACCGTGGTCGGCGCGATCATGGCGGCCACCTCGTTGAGGTCCGACCGGATGAACACGCGCCCTTCGCTATCCGGCGGCTTGGCAATGCGCCGGATACGACCGTGAGCAATCGGGCTGCGCAGGAACGCGACTTCGCTCTGGTCCGGCAGGACCATGTCCGAGACATAGTTGCCTCGCCCGCGCAGGAAACGTGAATCTTCCTTGCGGCGAACCCGCGCTCCTATGCCTTGTCCTGCGACTTCTGCCATCCACGTCCCCGTATTGAGCAGAGAACCCGCGGCGCGCCGTCAGCGCAGCTGTCGATCCGCGTGCTCGTCGCTCCTCGCGTGCTCGTCGCTCCTGAAGTGACGACGATGCGACCTATAAGCCCGGCGGTCGGGACTTTAGAGCAGTGCCCTGGGTTTGCCGCTCAGTGCCTCCGGCCAGGCCGCAAATCCGTGTTCTGCACGGCGACAGTCCGCCACCGCCCCTCAAGCTTGCGCACAACGCGGGTGCCGATACTGGTACGTTCGCTCTCGTCAACGTCGCCGTAAATGTGAAACCGCGTATGCACGACCGCCACATCCGGCGCGAGAAAGCGCACATGCATCTCCGGCGTCTCCCGCGTGCTCGATCGAAATGGTCCGTCGGCGCCGTGCAGGCGCCGCATCAAGTCTCGGAAGCCGTCGCGAGTCTTGGTCCATGCGCCGTTGACGGTAACGAATTGAGCATCGTCGACAAGCGACTCGACCATGCCGTCCGGGTCGTGTCGGCCCCATGCCTCGTTGAACTTCAACTCAACGTCGCGAATGGCATCTTCGTCTGACTTGCTCATGACAGCCTTTCCGGTCTTGGCGCGGTCCATGCTCCGAGGGGCGATTTATCAACTACCGCATAGTGGTCCTTCTGGCCACCGATGCAAAACTGGGATTTTCCAGCTTGGCGCAGTCGGGAAATCGGGGGGCAGGTCACTGGCGATGCCCTCCTGGGTGGTGGTGATTGCGGCGGTCCGCAGAGCGGAGCCGTCGACTTGAGCGTAGCGGACCGCCGTGCCGCGGGGGGATGGCCGGGCTCATCCAGCCGCGCCGCGAGCGGGGCCGGGTGTGGTTTTAGTCGGCGCGCTACTGCTCGAGCAAGGCGGGGGTATGCGGGAGCGAGCAGAATGGGGTCTCGTTGAGCAATTCGTCCCGCAGCCGGCCGATGAACGACTCGGCGAAGGCGTGTTCTGCGCCGGCTCGTCCGGCGCGATGTGGTGGCAGGCGACCTGATGGTCGTCGGCCCATCACAGGACGGCATTGCCGGTCGGTTCGGTGCGGTCGTCGCTCACCATCGCCTCGGGCTTGCCGCTTGCACCGAGCAACCGGTCGAGCCCGCGGCCGACGCGGAGGCGGAGATCGATCAGCGCCAGGCATTCGCGGGGAAGGTCGTCGACCATCACCAAGATGCGCAGGCGCCGGCCGCCGACGAACTGGTCGGCGGTGACAGCGTGGCTACGGAAAGTTTCTGCGAAATTTACGTGTTCGAGGTCGGCTGGCCCATCCTGGTGGTCACACGGCGCACCTTGGACGCTGCTCGACGGCGCGCCATGCGCAGGCGTCAACCCTCCGTCTCCTCCGCCGCGGCTTGCGCCATCGGATGGTCGGCAGCAAACATTGCCCGCCTGTGTGGCGGTTCGATTGGAGGTGAAGGCACGATGGTGTGGACCGGAATAGCGATTATCGTCGCCGGCCTGGGCTTGGCCGCGATCGCTTCGCATCTCGAAGGCAGTCGGAGCAGCAAGGTGATTCGTGGCTCATGCGGGTCGCCATGGTGGCCATCGTCGGTGGCGTCGTGGTGCTCGGCGCAGTCGAAAATTTTCACGGCTAGAGCGGAATGACTTTTCTTCGAATCGTCATCCCGATCCAGCTTCTTGTCTGAGCATGATCTTTTCCGAAAACCGCTGCACACTTTTCGGGATCATGCTTACGCAGTAAGATTAGGGCGTGCGCGGCGCCGATGACCGATGCCGCGTTTCCGACCGCGGTCGGTCGCCAGGAGGCTCATCCGAACCTCAAGAGAATCGGTGACCACGGTTGCGCGGCGAGATCCGTTCGTTCACGAAATCCCGAACAATCCGTCGCTGCGAATCACATTCAGCAGTCGTCGGATTCCGATTTCCGGCCGACCGACATTGCGAATGACGACGTCGGCTTCGAAGTCGGTCGCCACCGCGGCGGATCGCGCCATTCTCCCGGCCACGTCGCCGTCGCTCGACCGCTGACGGCCAGCCAGGCGCGACATCAGAATGTCCGGAGGGGCCGTGACCAGGACCGTGGTGACGCAGCCATAGCGCAACCTCGCACGTCCCAACGCGGTTCGGGATACGTTGCAGACAACGGTCTTGTCCGATCGAATGGCATCGTCGATCGATCTCGGAATGCCGTAGCGCAGGCCATGAGCATCCCACCACAGCGCGAATTCGCCCGCTGCGACGGCTTGCCTGAAAATGTCCTCCGACAGCGTGTCGTGGTCCTCGTCCGCAGTTGCCGGACGCGTCACGATACGACGGGGAAACACGACGGATGGATTGTCGACGCAAGCGGCGCGAGCCCCCGTAATCAGCGTGTCCTTGCCGGCTCCGCTTGGGCCGACCACAAGGATCAGCCGGCCCGGGCCGATCTCGTCCCGGCGCATATTCAGAAAACGACGCCTGTCGAGAAGCCAGCTCACGCGACCCGATTCCCTTGCTGCCATGTGGCCCGTACCACGGGCACGTCGCCCGCGACATGAACGCGGATCAGGTCGGCGCGCTTGCCGATGGAAATTTCACCGCGATCATCGAGGCCTACAGCCTCGGCGGGCGTCTTGGTCACGGTGCGGACTGCCGCGGCGAGATCGATGCCCGCCACGACTTTGGGCAGGCGCAGGGCGGCCATCAGTAGGCTCGCCGGCATGTAGTCGGACGACAGCACGTCGAGCACGCCGGCGTTCGCCAGATCGGCAGTCGCGATGTTGCCCGCGTGCGAGCCGCCGCGTACCAGATTGGGAGCACCCATCAGCACCCGAATGCCGGCCGCGTGCAGCGCCTCGGCGGCCTCCACGGTGGTCGGAAATTCCGCGATCGAGACGTCGTCGCGAATGGCATCGGCCACGTGATCGAGGGTGGTGTCGTCATGGCTTGCCAACGGCTTGTCGTGGGCGCGCGCCAGGTCGACGAGCTGGCGATAATTTGTGGCGGCAAAGGCGGACTGGTACTCCAGGCGTTTGCTGAACAGGTGGTCGAGCTCGGCGTCCGTGAGGCCGCCCCGCTTGCCGCGGTAGTAGTCGCGCAGCTTGCTCTCGTCGCGGAACTGCCGCTGACCTGGCGTGTGGTCCATCAGCGATGCCAGCTTGACGTCGCCGCGGCCCATCAGTTGCGCCGCCTCGGCCACCACGGTCGGCATCGGCACTTCGCAGCGCAGATGCAGGAAGTGCTCGACCCGGAGCAAACCGGCGGACCGCGCTGCCGCGATGGCTCGCGCCAACGTTTCGGCCTGGCCATCGACATCCTCCGCACCTGCTTCAGTCCAAACTCGAAGCGAGTCGAGCACGGTAGTGATGCCGCAGGTCGCGAGCTGGCCATCGAACGACACCACCGCGGCGACCGGGTCCCAATGCACCTTGGGGCGCGGCACGTAGTGGGCTTCGATGTGATCGGTGTGGAGTTCGACCAGGCCCGGCATCAGCAGATCGCCGCGGAGATCTTCGCCGCGCTCGGGCGGCCTGCCTTCACCGAAATCGGCAATGGCGCCATCGCAGACGGCGACCCAGCCGCACCCGATCACGCGATCGCCCAGCACCACCTGGGCGTTGGACAGAACCAGAGCGGGTGGGTGTTCGCTCATGCGATCTCACGCTGCTGCGGTGAAGCGCGTTATGTCGATGACGTCGTCGGCGATGCGGTCGCGAATTCCGGAATCGTGGACGACCGCCACGATTGCGGTGCCACGCCGCTTGCGCGCGGCGATCAAGTCGAGCACCACCTCGGTGTTCACGGTGTCGAGCGAGGCGGTCGGCTCGTCCAGCAGCAGGATCGGCAAATCCGGCAGGAAACCGCGGGCGATGTTGACGCGCTGCTGCTCACCGCCGGAAAACGTCGCCGGGAAAAGGCCCCACAGCGGGGCGGGAATATTGAGGCGCCCGAGCAGCTTGGCTGCCCGCCCGCGCGCCTGATCGCGCGACATTCCGGTTGCGACCAACGGTTCGGCGACCACGTCGATGGTAGCGACGCGCGGAACCGCGCGTAGGAACTGGCTGACATAGCCGATGGTGCGCCGGCGCGCGGCGAGGATCTGCCGCGGCGAGGCCGCGGCGACGTCGATGCGATCGGCCCCTTGACGCAGCAGAATCCGGCCGCGATCGCAGTGATAGCTGCCAAAGATCATCTTGAGGATGGACGACTTGCCTGCGCCCGACGGCCCCGTGAGCACGAGGCATTCACCGGAGCGGACCGCGAACTCGACGCCCGAGACGACCGCAAGTCGCACACCGCCCTGCAAGTGCATTGTGAAGGTCTTGGCCACTCCGTTGAGTTCGAGCGCGACCGGCATGGCTTGACCTAGGGCGGCAGGATCGAAGCGACGAGAAGCTGGGTGTAGGGCTCGTGCGGATCGTCGAGCACCTGATCGGTCAGCCCGCTTTCGATCACCTGCCCTGCCTTCATCACCATGATCCGATGCGATAACAGGCGTGCGACCGCGAGGTCGTGAGTGACGAGGACCACGGAGAGCTTCAGATCGGCCACCAGGCCGCGGAGCAGATCGAGCAGGCGCGCCTGAACCGAGACGTCAAGCCCGCCGGTGGGCTCGTCCAGGAGGATCAGCCGCGGCTGGGTGACCAGGTTCCGGGCGATCTGGAGGCGCTGGCGCATTCCGCCCGAATAGGTGCGCGGGCTGTCGTCGATGCGCTCGGGATCGATCTCCACCCGTTTGAGCCAGCTTGCGGCCTTGCCCCGAATGCGGCCGTAGTTTCGCCAGCCCACCGCCATCAGGCGCTCGCCCACGTTGGCGCCGGCGGACACTGCCATGCGCAGGCCGAGGCTCGCGTCCTGCTCAACGAAGCCCCAATCCGTCCGCGCCAGGAAACGCCGCTCCGCTTCGCCGAGCGAGGCCAAATCTCTGGTTGCGCCGTCGCGCATGCGATAGAGCACGCGGCCTGCACTGGCCTCGAGCTGGGCGCAAAGCAGCTGCAGCAGGGTCGATTTTCCGGAGCCCGACTCGCCCACGATCGAAATCACCTCTCCTTCATGCAGGCTGAAGGACACATCGCGGCAGCCAAGCTGGCGGCCGTACCATTTGGTCAGGCCGTCCGCGATCAGCAGCGGCTCGTCGCTGTTCTCGATCATGGCGAGGCCGACGCAAGGTCGAGCGCGAAGCTGAGACCGTGAGGCTCGAAGCCGAGCGATTGGTAGAAGGAGTGGGCGCGGGTCCGCCGTGCATTGGAGGACAACACCAGCTTGTAGCAGCGCTTGGCGGCGCTGATGTCGCGTGCGAACGCCATCATGGCGCGTCCGATTCCGCGGCCCTGCATGTGCGGCGCCACGACCACATCCTCGACGATCGCGGATGGGCGGCCGAGATGCCCGAGATTGTCCATCACCAGCAGCGCGAAACTGCCGACGATTTCGTCATCGCATTCCGCGACGTAGAGCTTGTAATCCGGATACTCGGCAAATCGCGCGAGCAGCCGGCGCGCATGCGACATCGGAAGCACGCGGCCGTTATCGAAGTCCGGCTGGGCGTAGAGATCGAGCACCGCCGCAAGATCGTCCTCAGTCGCCGCACGTGTGCGGATGGGGTCAACCATGACCCGCCTCCGATTTGGCAGCGGCCGGCGACGAAGCCGGCTGCGTGGCGCGCCGGCGTTCGCAATAGTCGGTGTCGGAACAAACGAA
>JBAUOM010000717.1:0-4487 GCA_049579765.1 Xanthobacteraceae bacterium | reverse complement strand
AGCCAGGCCCGCGCGCGTTCGCGCGCCTGCGCGCGCGCGACGCCCGCGGTCTCGAGCCCGATCGCGACGTTTTCGAGCGCGGTCTTCCAGGGAAACAGCGCCTCCGCCTGGAACAGGTAGCCGGCTTGGCGGTTGAGCCCCGCCAGCGGCGTGCCGAAGATATCGACGCGGCCCGACGAGGGCGCGATCAGCCCGGCGGCGATATTGAGCAGGGTCGACTTGCCGCAGCCGGTCGGGCCGACGATGGCCACGAACTCGCCGTCGGCGACCGCGAGCGAGGCGCTTTCAACCGCCGGATAGGTGCCGCCGTCGGCAAGGCGGAACGTCACCGTCACCTGCGCGAGCGCAACCGCGGGCGGCATGGCGGCGGGAGCGGGGCGCTACTGCTTCATCATGCGCGCGGCGAGCGCGGTGTCGCAGAACTCGAAGAACGACGCGATCCGGTCGCCTTCCATTTCGATCAGATCGAACAGGTCGGTATCGACGGTCTCGCCGGTGACGGTGGAGCGTATCCGCGCGCGCCATTGCACGGCCGCCTTCGAACCGTCGATCAGCATGGCGACGATCTTGTGATCGAGAACTTCGAAGGTCTTGATCATGCCGGCGAGCAGCGCGCGATACTGGTCGGCACCTTCGGCCCGCGCGGCAATGGGACTCGCCTGCGAGCCGGCCATCTGGAACTTGGCATGAGGCGCGAACACGCGGCCGAGCGCATCGAGATCGCCGCGCTGGCGCGCCGCATAGGCGTCACGCAGGATACGGCCGATGTCATCGCGGCTGGGCATGCCGTCCTCCCATGGTCTCATCCGGCGTTTTGACCCGCCATCATGCCGGAACGGCACGAGCGCAGGCAAGCATCTGCAGCGCGGCTCAGTTGCGGCTGCGGTCCACCAGCGCGCGCTGCTTGATCCACGGCATCATGGTGCGCAGCTTCTCGCCGATCTGCTCGATCGGGTGCGCCGCCATCTTGGCGCGCATGGCCTTGAACGAGGTCTGGTTGACGCGGTTCTCCAGCATCCAATCCTTGACGAACTTGCCGGACTGGATGTCGTCGAGGATCTTCTTCATCTCGACGCGGGTCGCCTCGTTGACGACGCGCGGGCCGGAGACGTATTCGCCGTACTCGGCGGTGTTGGACACCGAGTAGTTCATGGTCGCGATGCCGCCCTCGTAGATGAGGTCGACGATCAGCTTCACCTCGTGCACGCACTCGAAATAGGCCATCTCGGGGGCGTAGCCGGCGTCGACCAGGGTCTCGTAGCCGGCCTTCATCAACTCGACCAGCCCGCCGCACAGCACCGATTGCTCGCCGAACAGATCGGTCTCGCATTCCTCGCGGAACGTGGTTTCGATGATGCCGGCACGCCCGCCGCCGATGGCGGCGCCGTAGGAGAGCGTGAGGTCGTGGGCGTTGCCGGAGGCGTCCTTGTGCACCGCCATCAGCACCGGGACGCCGGCGCCGCGCTGGTACTCCGCCCGCACGGTGTGGCCCGGCCCCTTGGGCGCGATCATCATCACGTCGAGATCGGCGCGCGGCTCGATCAGGTTGAAATGGATGTTCAGCCCGTGGGCGAACATCAGTGCGGCGCCGTTCTTCATGTTGCCGGCGAGGTGCTCGCGATAGATGTCGGCCTGCAGCTCGTCGGGGGTGAGCATCATCATCACGTCCGCCCACTTGGCGGCTTGCGCGACCTCCATGACCTCGAGCTTCTCGCCTTGAGCCTTCTTGACGCCCTGCGAGCCCTTGCGCAGCGCCACCGCCACGTCCTTGACCCCGGAGTCGCGCAGATTGAGCGCATGGGCATGGCCCTGGCTGCCATAGCCGATGATGGCGACCTTCTTGCCCTTGATCAGATTGATGTCGGCGTCGCGGTCGTAGTAAACGCGCATGATGCTCACCCCTACTGGGACCAGGCTCCTGGCCGCTGTTGTGCCGTGCTGCTTCTAGGTTCAATGCATCGCCGGGACAAGCCCGCAGGAGCGCCGTCACATCCCCTCGGACCCGCGCGCGATCGCCACGATGCCGGTGCGCGAGACCTCGACCAGACCGAGCGGGATCATCAACGCGACGAAGCTCTCGATCTTCTCGCTGGCGCCGGTGATCTCGAACACGAAGCTCTCGGTCGAGGCGTCGACCACGCGGGCGCGGAAGGCGTCGGCGAGACGCAGTGCCTCCATGCGATGCTCGCCCCTGCCGCGCACCTTCACCATGGCGAGCTCGCGCTCGAGATGCGGCCCGGCGACCGTCATGTCGATCACGCGGTGCACCGGCACGAGCCGCTCGAGCTGGTTCTTGATCTGCTCGATCACCATCGGCGTGCCGCGCGTGACGATGGTGATGCGCGAAAGGTGCTTCTCGTGCTCGGTCTCGGAGACCGTGAGCGAGTCGATATTGTAGCCGCGGCCGGAGAACAGTCCGATCACCCGCGCCAGCACCCCGGGCTCGTTGTCGACCAGCACCGACAAGGTGTGAGTCTCGATCGCCTGCGACACGGTGGCGGCGGGGTAATGAGTGGTGGTATTCACGCTGGCCTCTCGCATTGGCTCGGTGTCATCGCCCGGCTTGACCGGGCGATCCATCTTTTTTGCGAAAAAGATGGATGCGCGGGTCAAGCCCGCGCATGACAAAAGGAAACATCGTGCGCCACCTTACACCATCACCTTGCCCTGCTCGGTGACGGCGTCCTCGACGCTGACCCCGGCATCGCCGAGCAGCATCTCGTTATGGGCGCGGCCGGAGGGAATCATCGGGAAGCAGTTCTCGTTGGGGTCGACCACGCAGTCGAAGATCACCGGCCGTTTCACGCCGATCATCTCGCGGATCGCGCCGTCGAGGTCGCCGGGCTGCGCGCAGCGGATGCCGACCGCATGGTAGGCCTCGGCGAGCTTCACGAAGTCGGGCAGGGCCTCGGTATAGGAATGGGAATAGCGCCCGCCGTGCAGAAGCTCCTGCCACTGCCGCACCATCCCCATGTACTGGTTGTTGATGATGAAGATCTTGATCGGCAGGTCGAATTGCACCGCCGTCGACATCTCCTGCATGGTCATGAGCACCGAGGCCTCGCCGGCAATGTCGATGACCAGCGAGTTCGGATGGGCGAGCTGCACGCCGACCGACGCCGGCAGACCGTAGCCCATGGTGCCGAGACCGCCGGAGGTCATCCAGCGGTTGGGCTGTTCGAAGCGATAGAACTGCGCCGCCCACATCTGGTGCTGGCCCACTTCGGTGGTGATGTAGGTGTCGCGGTCCTTGGTGAGCTCGTAGAGGCGGCTGATGGCGTATTGCGGCTTGATGACCTCGTTCGAGTTCCGGTAGGCGAGCGACTGACGGGCGCGCCATGTCTCGATCTGCCTCCACCAGCTCGCGAGCGCCTGCTTGTCCGCCTGCGCGGCGCTCGAGCGCCACAGCCGCACCATGTCCTCGAGCACATGCGCACAGTCGCCGATGATCGGAAGATCGACCTTGACGTTCTTGTTGATCGAGGAGGGGTCGATGTCGACGTGGATCTTCTTCGAGCCGGGCGAGAACGCGTCGAGCCGGCCGGTGATGCGGTCATCGAAGCGCGCGCCGATGCAGATCATCACGTCGCAATCGTGCATCGACAGATTGGCCTCGTAGGTGCCGTGCATGCCGAGCATGCCGAGCCATTGCGGATCGGAGGCGGGATAGGCGCCGAGCCCCATCAGCGTCGAGGTGATCGGAAAGCCGGTGAGCCTCACCAGCTCGCGCAGCAGCTGGCTCGCCTCCGGACCAGAATTGACGACGCCGCCGCCGGTATAGAACAGCGGACGCCTGGCATGCCGCATCAGCTCGATCGCCGCCTTGACGCGCTCGAGGTCGGCCTTGAGCTTCGGGCGATATCCCTTGTGCTGAAACTCCTTCGGCCGGGCATAAAGGGACTTGGCAAACTGGATGTCCTTCGGGATGTCGACGACCACCGGCCCCGGCCGGCCGCTCTTGGCGATGTGGAAAGCCTCGTGCAGCACACGCGGCAGATCCTCGATGCTCTTGACCAGGTAGTTGTGCTTGGTGCACGGCCGCGTGATGCCGACGGTGTCGCACTCCTGAAACGCATCGTTGCCGATGAGATGGGTCGGCACCTGGCCGGTCAGGCACACGAGCGGAATGGAGTCCATGAGCGCATCGGTCAGCCCGGTGACCGCGTTGGTCGCGCCCGGGCCAGAGGTGACCAGGACGCAGCCGACCTTGCCGGTCGAGCGCGCATAGCCCTCCGCCGCATGCACCGCGCCCTGCTCGTGCCGCACCAGGATGTGCTTGACCTTGGTTTGATGGAACAGCGCATCGTAGATCGGCAGCACGGCGCCGCCGGGATAACCGAACAGGTGCTCGACGCCCTGGTCGGCCAGCGCCTCGATCACCATCTCGGCGCCCGTCATTTCTCTGCTCATCGTCCAACTCCACTCGCTCGCGCCGTCCCGCAGAAAATCAAAAAGGGCCGTGAGGCCCTTTGCGCACCGCCATGTAT
>JBAUOM010000716.1:0-1704 GCA_049579765.1 Xanthobacteraceae bacterium | reverse complement strand
GGCGCGCAGCGACCGCGTCGAAGGCGGCGGCATCGGCGGTTTCGAGCGACACCCAGGAAAGCCCGGCGCGGCCCTCGTCGCGCCGGCCGGCGCCGGCGCTGTGCCAGACGTTGCCGGCGATGTGGTGATGATAGCCCCCCGATGACAGGAAGCTCGCGCCGTGCCGGCGCCGGGTGACGTCGAGGCCCAGCGCGTCCCGATAGAACGCCTCCGCGCGCGCAACGTCGCCGACGCGCAGATGCACGTGGCCGATGCGCAGCCCGCCGGGGGCACCCGGATAGGCGGCGGCGGGCGGGACTTCGCGCACGATATCCTCGATGTCGAGCGGATCGGTGGTCATTTTCAGGTCGCCGCGCGTCCACTGCCAGGTTTCCGCCGGGCGGTCGCAATAGACCTCGACGCCGTTGCCCTCGGGGTCGTCGAGATAGAACGCCTCGCTGACCGCGTGGTCGGAGGCGCCGGTCAGCGGCACCTTGTTTCGCGCCACATGCAGGATCCAGCGCGCGAGATCCGCCCGCGTCGGCATGAGGAAAGCGGTGTGATAGAGGCCCGCGGTGCGCGTGTCGTCGGGCGTAGCGTCGGGCCGATGCTCGAGATGGACGAGGGGGATATCGCCGGCTCCGAGGATCGCGCCATCCTTGCCGCGATCGAGCAGCGAGAGCCCGAGCACGTCGCCGTAGAAGCCGGCAAGCCGGCCGAGATCGCGCGCCTTGAGGCCGATCGCGCCGATATGCAGCGGGGTGCGGCTCGCGAAGGTGGGACTGGCGGACGGGTTGGGGGCATCCATGGCGGCTATATCGGCCTTTCCCGGCCTTTGCGCAATACGGCGGGTCTGCGAGTTGTCGCCGCAAAAGCCGCTCTGCTATAGGCTCGCGGCAGGCCGACCGCGCCTGGTCGGCCGGAGGAACGTTCCGATGTCCGTCGACGCCGCCACCGTCCGTCGCATCGCCGATCTCGCACGGATCGCGGTCGCCGAGGAGGAGATCGACGAGCTCCGGCTGAAGCTCAACACCATTCTGGCCTTCGTCGAGCAGTTGTCGGAGGTCGCCGTCGACGGCGTCGAGCCCATGACCTCGGTCACGGCCATGGAGATGAAGAAGCGCGCGGACGTGGTCACGGACGGCGGCATCCCCGACGACATCGTCAGGAACGCGCCGGCGGCGGAGGATCATTTCTTCGTCGTGCCGAAGGTGGTGGAATGAGCCGCGCTGCGGCGCATTCGATCATGCTCGGGCCGAGACCCGAGGACTCGACAGAGAGAAGGCCACGCAAGACGTGGAAGGGCGGGCCAAGCCCGGCCCGGATGGCAGGATGAGAAGCAGTCATGTGCCTTGCCTGTGAAGAGCAGGAGTATTTCTTCCGCGTGTGGTGCGCGGGCTTCCTGGCGCGCGGCGAAATGCCTCCGGGCGTCTCGACGGAGGATTTGGAGGCGGTCGGGCTGCCGCTCCCGAAGAACAAGGCCGAGGGCGAAGCCGGGCAGGAGGCCGCGAAGCAGGAGGGCAAGGCTCAGCGTTCCGCTCCCGCTGCCGACGCGTTTGTCTGCGACAGCCCCGACGAATGAGCGAGCTTACGTCCCTGACACTCGCCGACGCGCGCGACGGCCTTCGCCGCCGCGAATTCTCCGCCACCGAGCTCGCCGAGGCGCACCTTGCCGGCATGGAGCAGGCGCGCGCGCTCAACGCCTATGTGCTGGAAACCCCGGAC
>JBAUOM010000715.1:0-7461 GCA_049579765.1 Xanthobacteraceae bacterium | reverse complement strand
TACCGGAGGAGACCGATGAGAAAACTCGCTTCGACTTTGACCGCGGCCGTCGCGCTGTGCGCATTTTCGGCCGCGGGCCACGCCCAGACCGTGCTCAAGGCGTCGCACCAGTTCCCTGGCGGGAAGGGCGACGCCCGCGACGAGATGGTGCAGATCATCGCGCGCGAGGCCAAGGCCGCCAATGTCGGGCTCGACATCCAGGTGTACCCCGGAGCGTCGTTGTTCAAGCCCAACGACCAGTGGAACGCCATGGTCAACGGTCAGCTCGACATCTCGTCGTTTCCGCTCGACTATGCGAGCGGCAAGATCGGCGCGTTCAGCGCCACCCTGATGCCGGGGCTGGTGCGCAGTCACGAGCGCGCCGCGCGACTCAACAATTCGCCCTTCATGAAGGACGTCAAGGCGAAGATCGACAAAGCCGGCGTCGTCGTCCTCGCCGATGCATGGCTCGCCGGCGCGGTCGCGTCCAAGAAGGAGTGCATCCGCAAGCCGGAGGACATCAAGGGTCTCAAGGTTCGTTCGGCCGGGCCGACGTTCGCGGCGATGTGGCAACAGGCGGGAGCTTCGATCGTCTCGATCCCGAGCAACGAGGTCTACAACGCCCTGCAGACCGGCGTGGCCGACGCCACCGACACCAGCACCGGAAGCTTCGTCTCGTTCCGTATCTACGAGCAGGTGAAGTGCATCACCGCCCCCGGCGACAACGCGTTGTGGTTCATGTACGAGCCGGTACTGATGTCGAAGAAGAGCTTCAACCGGCTCAACAAGCAGCAGCAGGAGGCCTTGATCAAGGGCGGCACGAAGGCGGAGGATTATTTCAACAAGGCGACCAAGGGGCTCGACGACAACATGGTCGACGTCTTCAAGAAGCACAACGTCGAGGTCGTCACCCTGACGCCGGCGGAATACGACGCCTGGGTCAAGATTGCCCAGGACAGCTCCTACAAGCAGTTCGCCAGCGAAGTCCCCGACGGCAAGAAGCTGATCGACGAGGCGCTCGCGGTCAAGTAGCACCGCCGATCGCGATCGGCCGGCGGCGGTCCGCCGGCCTGTCGCGCGACTAGTGCCCCGAGCCCGAAGTTCGCGCACATCGTGCGGCAAATGCGATCGCGAACTTCGGGTTCAAAAGGGGCACTAGAATCATAGAGTTGCTAGTGGCCCTTGGATTCCGAAGTTCGTATGCGAACGTGCCGCGAGTGCTGACGAACTTCGGAATCGGACCACTAGCGGGGACGCAGGGGCGACCGATGGATCGATACGTCCGCGCCATCACGCTGGTGTCGCAGCTCTGCGGCGTGGCCGCCGCCGGCCTGATTGCCGCCAGCGTGGTGATCGTCTGCCAGATGGTGTTCGTCCGTTACGTGCTCAACGAGACCACCATCTGGCAGACCGACTTCGTTACTTTCAGCATCGTGGCGGCGACGTTTATCGGCAGTCCGTATCTGTTGCTCAGCCGCGGCCACGTCAACGTCGACGTGCTGCCGCTGTACCTCGGCCAGGAGGGCCGCTATCGCCTAGGTCTCGCCTCCATGCTGATGTCGCTTGCTTTTTGCGCCGTCATGACCGTGCTGACGGCGCAGTTCTGGCACGAGGCGTGGGAGAACAACTGGCGCTCGGAATCCATGTGGCGGGCGCGCCTGTGGATTCCCTACGCGGCGATGCCGATCGGCCTCGGCCTGCTCACCCTGCAATACGTCGCCGAGCTGCTCAAATTACTGAGCGGGCGCGAATTGCCGTTCGGGCTGCCGCCGAAAGATCCCGCAAAGGACGCGGCATGAGCCCGGCCAGCCAAGGGACGATCGTCCTCGTCACTACGCTCGTCGTCCTGCTCTCCGGTGCTCCGGTAGCCTTCGGGCTCGGTGCCATCGCCCTCACCTTCCTGGTGGCCTTCCAGGGCATGGATTCGCTCAACGTGGCGGCCGAGACCTTCTACACCGGCCTCTCCGACTTCACGCTGGTGTCGATCCCGATGTTCGTGATGATGGGAGCCGCTATCGGCTCGTCGCCCGCCGGCAAAGACCTCTACGAGGCGCTCGACCGCTGGCTCTATCGCGTGCCGGGCGGGCTCGCGATCTCGAATATCGGGGCTTGCGCGATCTTTGCCGCGCTCACCGGCTCCTCGCCCGCCTGCTGCGCCGCCATCGGCAAGATGGGCATTCCGGAAATGCGCGGCCGCGGCTACCCGGACGATGTCGCCACCGGATCCATCTGCGCCGGTGGTACGCTCGGCATCCTGATCCCGCCGTCGATCACCTTCATCCTGTACGGGATCGCCACCGAGACCTCGATCGGTCGGCTGTTCCTCGCCGGCGTGCTGCCGGGCCTGATGCTCACCGGCCTGTTCATCCTGTGGACGCTGTTCATCATCTGGAAGCGGGGCTTCCGCTCGCACGCGGCGGACTTTCGCTATTCCTGGAAGCAGAAGTTCCAGTCGATCCCGAAAGTCGCGCCGTTCATCCTGATCATCATCGGTGTCATGTACACGCTCTACGGCGGCGTGGCGACGCCGTCGGAAGCCGCCGGCGTCGGCGCTGCCCTCTGCGTGCTGATGGCCGTGCTCATCTATCGCATGTGGTCGCCGGAGAAGTGGTGGCTGATCCTGCGCGACACCACGCGCGAATCGGTGATGATTTTGATGATCATCGCCGCCGCCGTGCTGTTCGGCTACATGCTGACCTCGCTGTATCTCACCCAGACCCTGGCGCAGGCGATCGCCGACATGCATGCCAACAAGTGGGTGCTGATGCTGCTCATCAACCTGTTCCTGCTGGTATCCGGCTTCTTCATCCCGCCCGCGGCCATCATCCTGATGACCTCGCCGATCCTCTATCCGATCATCACCACGGCAGGCTTCGATCCGGTCTGGTTCGGCGTGATCATGACCATCAACATGGAGATCGGCCTGATCCACCCGCCGGTGGGGCTCAACATCTACATCGTCAGTTCGATCGCGCCGGACGTGCCGGTGACGCGGGTGATGTGGGGGACCATCCCCTATGTGCTCTGCATGATGCTGGCGATCGTGATCCTGTGCATTTTCCCCGAGATCGCCACTTGGCTGCCCGATCACCTGATGGGGCCGGTGCGCAGATGATGCCGGACCGCTGATTGCTGAAATCCCCGACCGTCGCGGTCCCTCCGCTCGTCACGGGCGGGCTCGTCCGCCCGGCACAAGTCCGGGCATGACGGCGCATAGGTCGCAAGAGCACCCGCGGGTGCCGCTACTCCTCGCCGATCTCGCGCAGGATTTCCGCCGTGTGCTCGCCCAGCCGCGGCGAGGGCCGCTCCGCCGCCATCGGCTTGCCGTCGATGACGATCGGCGTGCGCACGCCCGGGATCGTGCCGCCCATGGCCGCCGCGCTCGGCCGCTCGATCCGCATGCCGCGGTGGATCACCTGCGGGTCGGCGAACACCTCGTCCAGCGGGTTGATGGGGCCGGCGGGAACCTGCACCGATTCGAGCTTCGCCAAGAGCTCGGCCCGCGGCCAGCGACGGGTGAGGGCGGACAGGCGCGTGATCAGCTCCTCGCGATGCTGCAGCCGATCGGAATTGGCGCGATAGTTCGGCGCGCCGGCGATATCGGGCTCGCCCAGCACCGCGCACAGTTTGGCGAACTGGTTGTCGTTGCCCGTCGCGATGATGATGTGGCCATCGGCCACGGGGAAGACCTGATAGGGCACGATATTGGGATGCGCATTGCCGATGCGCTTGGGCACCTTGCCGGAGACGAGATAGTTGAGCGCCTGGTTGGCGAGCACGCCGACCTGGCTGTCGACAAGCGCGGTGTCCACGTGGCAGCCGCGGCCGCTGCGCTCGCGCTCGGCGAGCGCGGCGAGGATGCCCACCACCGAATAGATGCCCGTGAAAATATCCGCGACGGGGACCCCTGCGCGTTGCGGTTCGCCCTCCGGCGTTCCGGTCAAATCCATAATGCCGCCCATGCCCTGGGCCATGAGGTCGTAGCCGGCGCGCGCGGCGTAGGGCCCGGTCTGGCCGAAGCCGGTGACCGAGCAATAGATGAGGCGCGGGTTCTCCTTGCTGAGGCTGGCGTAGTCGAGGCCGAATTTGGCGAGCCCGCCGACCTTGAAGTTCTCGATCAGCACATCCGAGCGCGCCGCCAGCTTCCTGACGATGCGCCGCCCGTCCTCGCTCTCGAAATCGAGCTCGATCGAACGCTTGCCGCGATTGGTGGCGTGGAAATAGGCCGCGCCGAGATGCCCCCCGTCGGCCGCCGTCACGAAAGGCGGCCCCCAGCCTCGGGTGTCGTCGCCCGCACCCTTGCGTTCGACCTTGACGACGTCGGCGCCGAGATCGGCAAGAATCTGCCCGGCCCACGGCCCCGCCAGGATGCGGGCAAGCTCGAGCACGCGTAATCCGGCCAAAGGCCCCGGCATGAACATCTCCTCCCGGCGTGAGCGGTGGGCCGCTATCGCGAAAACCAGCCGCTTCTGTGGCCTGCCGCCCCCGGGCTTGTCCATAGTGCGAGCAGGGTGCGGTTTGGCATGATTTGTGAATTCGTCATCGCAGCACTATCTAATCGTCCGACGCGGCGACATATCGGGCCTTCCCGTGAACACCTCCTTTTTCGGCGACATGCTGCAATCCATCGCGGAGCGCGGCCGTGCGCTGGTCGAGCGCACCCGCGACCGGCGCGGCATCGCCGAGCAGCGCTCGGCCAACCTCGCCCAGCTGTGCGAGGATCTGCTGTCGGGACGCGGCGAGGCTTCCGGCGTCGCGCTCGCGCGCGAAATCCTTTCGCGCTATGGCGAGCTCAAGATCGGTCCCCGCATCGCCTTTTTCGAGGCGCTGGCGCGGCGGTTCGGTCCCGACCGCGTCCGGCTGAGCGCGGCGGCCACCGCCTGGCAGAGCTCGCCGTCGGATGTCACCGCGGCCGACCTTCATCGCGCGTCCGAGCCCAGGAGGCTCGAGTTGTTCCGGCGCCTCAACCTCGCGCCCGGCGGGACGGCGGCGCTGGTGCGGATGCGCGAGCAGCTGCTCGATGCCATGGATCACCGCGACGATCTCGCCGTCATCGACGACGACTTCCTCCATCTGTTTACCTCCTGGTTCAACCGCGGCTTCCTGGTGCTGCGCAGCATCGACTGGTCGACGCCGGCGAGCCTGCTGGAGAAGATCATCCGTTACGAGGCGGTGCACGCCATCCGCGACTGGAACGATCTGCGCGCCCGCATCGATTCGCCCGACCGGCGCTGCTACGCCTTCTTCCATCCGGCGCTGATCGACGAGCCGCTGATTTTCGTGGAGGTCGCGCTCACTCGCGGCATTCCAGCGGCCATCGATCCGATCCTGTCCGCGAAGCGCGAGCGGATCGAGCCGGAGCGGGCGACGACGGCGGTGTTCTACTCGATCTCCAATTGTCAGCGCGGGCTTGCCGGCGTGTCGTTTGGCCATTTCCTGATCAAGCAGGTGGTCGAGGAGGTCTGCCGGCAGATTCCCCGCCTCGCGACCTTTGTTACCCTGTCGCCGGCGCCGAACTTCGCCGAGTGGCTCAAGCGTGAGCGCGCAACAGAGGCGTCCGTCGCGATCGGCGAGGAGGACCGTGCCGCGCTCGCCGCGCTCGACGGTCCGGACTGGTGGCGGGACGAGGCGGTCGCCGAGACCGTGCGCGAGCCGTTGTTGCGAGCGGCGGCCTTCTACTATCTGCGCGCGCGTACGCCGCGCGGCGTGCCGCGCGATTCGGTGGCGCGTTTCCATCTCGGCAACGGCGCGCGGCTCGAGCGGCTCAACTTCATGGGCGACATCTCGGAGCGGGCGCTGCGGCAGTCGCACGGCCTGATGGTGAACTATCTCTACGACCTCGAGGACATCGAGCGAAATCACGAGGCCTATGCGCAGCAGCACGCGATCGTCGCCGCCAGCGCCATCACCCGTCTGGTGCGCGCGCCTGCGCGCGACGTCGTTCCGGTGGGGGATTGATCGCAGCCGCCGGCAAAGCCGTTCGAGCGAAGCGCCCCCCGCGTCGATCTTCGGCCGCTGTGTTTTTGTTGCTGTTTCACAGCAACGATATGGTACCTAGACACCTTTGATTGCGAGCATGGCTGTTCCGAGGTTCTCGCGTGCCGGATGACGTTGGGACCGGTTCACGTGCGCCCATAGACCGGCACCACCGCACCACGGGTGACGCGGTTCTCGGGCGCGGCCAGAAAGAGAATTGTGGCGGCCACGTCCTCGACCTTGGCCCAGGCTGCATGGTCGGCCTTGGGCATGGCCCGCCGGTTCGCCGGGGTGTCCATGGTGGAAGGCGCGATCGCGTTGACCAGGATGTCCATCTTCACCACTTCTTCGGCCAGCGCCACGGTGAGCGCGGCGACCGCTGCTTTGCTGGCGGTATAGGCCACCATGCCCGCGCCCGCGCGCCATTCGAGCGCGGGACGGGTCGCGACATTGACGATGCGTCCGCCGGCGCCGGTTGCGGTCATGGCATTGACCGCGGCCCGGCAGCAGAGAAAGGCCGTGACGAAATTCATGTCGACCTGCTGCATCAGGTCGGATTTCGCGGTGTCCGCGAGCGGCGCCATGGCGAAGCCGCCGGCGATGTGGATCGACGCCCACAGCTTCGGCACGCCGCCGTAAAGCCCGGCGACGGCCGCCTCCTCGGTCAGTTCGGCGTCCTCGACCAGCCTGATCTGGGGATGATCGCGAAAGGGAAAGCGCTCGGCTTCCGCGCGGTGGACATAGGGCACGTGGCAGAAGGCGCCAGCCCCGATCAGGGCGCTGACCGTCGCAGTGCCCAGGGCGCCGGTTCCGCCGGTGACGACGACATGGCGGTCGCGATAGTTCATCGGCGTCTCCCGCAGCTGCCAACACTCCCGCATCATCTCCCATGCCGCGGGCGATGCAAGGGCGCGGAACGAACACGATATCTTGAGCCGGCGAGCCGATCCGCGCCATGCTGGGGCGAAAGGAATCAGAAAAGACATGGCTGATTTCGATCTCGCCGTCGTGGGCGGCGGCATCAACGGCACGGGAATTGCGCGCGATGCAGCCGGGCGCGGGTTGCGTGTCCTCCTGGTCGAGCAGAACGATCTTGCCTCCGGCACCTCGTCTGCCTCCACCAAGCTGATCCACGGCGGGCTGCGTTATCTCGAGCAGGGATGGCTGCGCCTGGTGCACGAGGCGCTGGCCGAGCGCGAGGTGATGCTGCGCATGGCGCCGCATCTGATCCGGCCGATGCGCTTCGTGCTGCCGGCGGACCCGGACATGCGCCCGCCGTGGATGCTGCGCTTGGGCTTATTGGTCTACGACCATCTCGGCGGCCGGAAGCTCCTTCCCCCCACCCGCAGCATCGATCTTGCCCGGGATCCGCTCGGGGCGCCGCTCAAGCAGCATCACGGACCGGGCTTCGAATATTCCGACTGCTTTGCGGACGACGCGCGCCTGGTTGTGCTGAACGCGGTCGACGCCGCCGAGCGCGGCGCCGTGATCCGCACCCGCACGCGC